>NZ_CP171136.1:3632236-3940295 GCF_043187465.1 Sphingobacterium cellulitidis
AATAGTAGTCTGAGTATTGCGGGTCATCCTTCAAGGCAGCATGTTTGCCGAATGCAGACTCCAATACGTTGTTCGGTAACCATTTTTGGTTTCCAAAATACATATCTGCAGTGTTCAAGATATCATATTTGAATTTACCTCTTAAGAATACGGTCAGGTCAAATCCTTTATAACTGAATCGGTTTCCTAGGGAAGCCTGGAATTTTGGAATACCATTCCCGATATAGGACAGGTCATCATTGTTGATTTCGCCAGCATGCGCTGTAGAACCATCAGCTTTGTAGAATAACCATTTTCCAGCATCGTCAAATCCAGCGAATCTCTTGCCGTAGAATGATCCTACCTCGCCACCTTCTTCCAGACGGATAGCATTACCCAAGTTTCCTGGCGAAGGCAAACCTCCGAACTCTAACCAGTTACTCTTGAAGATATCACTGGATAGTTTGGTCAACTTGTTCTTTTGGTAGTTACCGGCAAAATCAACTTGCCATGTAAAGTTATCATTGGCGATTGGTGTGCCGGTCAATTGGATCTCGATACCTTTGTTCACCACTTCACCTACGTTGTACCAAATCGATGGCTGTACGTAAGCAGGCAACTGCGCATTGTATTCATACAATAAATCGGTAGTCTTTCTGTGGTACACATCGATAGCACCCGTCAATCGATTATTGAACATACCAAAGTCAACCCCGATATTGGTTTCTGCTTTTTGCTCCCATTTCAAATCTGGATTCGGGTTTGTGGAGATACCGTAAGTTTGGTAATAGATTCCGTTCTGCGGATATACACCACCAGTACCTAAGGTAACTAACGATAGGTAGTTAGGGATACCTTGGTTACCTGTAACACCATAACCAGCACGTAATTTCAGGTCATTAACCACTTCTTTGTTGGTAAAGAAGTCTTCGTTTGAAATATTCCAACCTGCTGAAACCGCTGGGAAATTACCCCATTTGTTGTTGGCACCAAATCTTGAAGATCCTTCGCGACGCAAAATTGCAGTAACAAAGTACTTATCCGCATAATTGTAGTTTACACGTCCAAAGAATGCGATCAGGGTATTGTCTTCTTTAAATGAATTCAATCCTGGTCTAGGTAATTTATCATTAGTAATGGCAGTACCGGAGTTAAAATCCCAATCTAGGAATCCGTCGGTGGTAAAACCATTATTGTTCATGTCAAACCACTCCAAAGTTGAGTATTGATAACTATAGCCTAATAATCCCGTAACGGTATGTTTCTCGTTGAAGGTTTTGTTATAGTCAATCGTACTTTCAAAGGTTTTTGTCCAGTTCAGTTCATTGCGCTTATACGCATATCCCATTCCTTGGTAGTTTGAGTCTTCTCTTTGGTCCCAATCTAATTTAGAACGGAATTCACGACCATTCCAGTTGTCTCTTACATAAGATCCGAATGCCGAAACGCTCAATTCGTCCAAGATCTTGAACTTCAAACGAGCATCTCCAGAGAATGTCTGTTGGTTTCGCTCATTTATCCTATAAGCCAATCGGCTCATCGGGTTATAGTTATTGTATTCCTGGGTTTGGAAGAAAGTTCCATCAGAATTCACCAAGGGCGCAGTCGGGTTACGTTGAATGGCTTGTTCAAAATCACCTGTTTGTCCACCCAATAGATTAGCTTTATTAAAGTTGGCAGCAATGTTAGCTGACAAGGTCAAACGATCCTTCAATCCTGTTTGACTGAAGTTGATACGACCACCAAATTGCTCTTTACCATTTTCCTTCGCCACACCTTTTGCCTGTTCATAGTTGAAGGAAGCACGGTATGTTGAGTTTTCTCCACCGCCGCTGGCAATGAAGTTATGGAAATGCGAAAAGTTATCCTTATTGATCAATTCATCATATAGGTCAGTTGTAGCACCCAAATCAGATTTTGGTCTATTCAAACCTACGACAACTTTATCTCTAAACTGAGCCGCGTCCAACATGCTTGGTCTGCGGTTTACGATTTCAGTCTGTCCATAGGTCAAGTATTCAAACTGAGGAGTTCCAGCCTTACCTTTTTTCGTTGTGACCAAGATTACCCCACCATTTCCTCGCGTACCATAGATTGCCGCAGCAGAACCATCTTTCAAAACGTCGATGGACTCGATGTCCCCTTGTTTGATCAGGTCCAGGCTACCACCAGGGATACCATCGATTACAACCAATGGACTATTGGATCCTTTTAGGGATGCCATACCACGTAACTGGATATTGGTTCCCGAGTTCGGGTTACTTCCTTGAGTCCTGGTAACATTCAGACCAGCAACTTTACCTTGTACCAATTCCATTGGGTTACGCATTCCCCCTCTGTTAAAGTCCTTTTCTTTTACAGATGCCACGGCAGAAGTAATCTCCTTACGTTTTTGCGTTCCATAACCGACTACAACGACTTCATCAAGTGCTTCTTCATCGGGGCTTAGGTTTACATTGGCTACTGCTGAGGTTACGGGAAATTCTTGCGATTTATAACCTAGGTAGGTAATCTGAAGGATATCCCCATTCTCAGCAGCGATGCTAAAATTACCGGCATCATCGGTTTGGACGGCAGCCTCTTTTCCTTTCACACGGACGGTTACTCCTGAAAGTACATCGCCTGTGCTTGCATTCTTAACGGTTCCTGTCACTGTCTGTTGAAATTCAACCTTCTCCATTCTAGTCGCTTCCGAATACGGCATCGTCGCAGCATTTCCATAACTGCTGGCCAGCAAAGCAAAGCACAATATGCTCCCTCTGACAAAGCCTTTCCGATACATTTTTGAACTGTAAATGTTTGGCATGTTAATTAACGTTAATGATTTAATAATTTAAAAAGGTTTACAAACAAAGTAAAAATACTAAAACGTTTTAGTATACGTGTTAAATCAGAATAATCCCAATTGACACAATAGTAATAACGTAAAAATTAGTTAAATATTGTCAATGCGATTATTGATATTAAGGAAAAATAGGAATTTTAAGTTTAATAAAGGAATATTAAACCATGATTTTAATAAAAACTTATGATATCACAAGCTAAAACATTTAGGCAATTAATGTCGTTAAATGGAAGCTATCCGAGCATACATTTCCACCATCGCTAACTGGTCCAAAAGCCACTTTTTCGAACTCTTACGCTCCCCTTTCCAATCTTTGTTGAAAAGACCATTTTCGTCCCGAAGATTAGACCATGCGTGAGTCAGATTATCCTTGAATGAATTCAGATAAACAGGGTTTTTGTCCAATGGATACAACTCTACAAAACCCCTTAACATGACCGCAATAAACCAGGCATCAGAGTTCTTTAAAAGTCGGAATTCCTTCCCTCCATGTTGGGCCTTTGAATGGAAGAAATAATCATGAGCCGATGCAGCAATCAATTGCGCATCTTGAAGGTATTTTTGCTCCTTCGTGATTTTAAATAACAAGGCAGCCGATTGTAACATCTGCCCCGAATTATATGGAAATTTTGTTTTGTTCACTTTCCCTGTAAGTGAAATATTATCATAGTAAAGATGGTCCATCGGGTCTTCCAAATTTTCTTTGGTCCACTGATAAAGATTTATAGCCTTTTCTAAATACTCTTTATTTTTTGTCCCTTGATATAATTTCAATAAATAAACGACCGCCGGAGCATTTGAACAGGTGTTTTTAGACTCTTTTTTCTGTTCACACCAATATATTCCCCCACCTAGTTTATCATCCATCCCACTTTCCACAAAACGCCAGATTTCCTCCGATTTATTTAGAAAAGACTTGTCTTTGGTCGTCAGATACAAGTCTGCAAAATCGATCCCTAACCACACATTATCATCGTAGAACCGATCCGATAGAGCTGCAGTATTAACATAAGAGGCATAACCTACGGGGCTTCTTTTATCGAAATAATGTTCCAAGCCAGGCAATACCTTCGTTTTAATATCGTTTAGGATTTTAGGATTTTTATCTTCCTCATACCTCGCGACCTGAGCAGATAGAGATCCGGAAAACGGCCATAAATAGGAATAAGCATTCCCTTTTCTACCTTGACTCGGATTGGCTAGGTAACTAGCCTCATATGAATCGTCATAAGGGTAATTTTCCCTGAGCAAAACCTCATTCTTGATTCCATAATGCTTGTAAATCGAATCCAATGTTATGGAAGCTTGCGCCGAGAATGTAGGTTCTACCTTCTTTTTCTGAGCATAAACTCCAATGATCCCCAATACACAAATTACAGTTAGAATGAATGATTTCTTCATGGCCTAAGATATATTAACAATAAAAAAGCAATCGGAAAACTAGGTTTCCATAGGTTGATTAATTCAGGTAAAACCCTGAAAGGTTTAGAAATTCATTGTGGGGCAACCGCGAAGTTGACCCGCAATGAATAAAGATATTATATATTTCCTTTTTTCAATTCATTGACTGCATGATCCACAGCTCTTGCGGAGAATGCCATATAGGTCAAGGAAGGATTTTGTGTGGATGTCGAAGTCATACATGCGCCATCCGTGACATACACATTCGGACAGGCATGAATCTGATTCCAACTATTAAGGACAGAAGTTTTCGGATCTTTCCCCATTCGGGCACCACCCATTTCATGGATATCCAATCCAGGAGCTTGTGAACTTTCATTCCGCTGGATATTTTTAAAACCAGCTGCTGTAAACATCTCCTCCATGGTATCCAGATAATCCTTCTTCATTTTTGCATCGTTATCGTCGTAATCAACTGATATTTTCAGCAATGGAATTCCCCATTCGTCTTTTTGTTGGGTATCTAAAGCCACATAATTTGATTCCTTCGGAATGGTTTCACCCATCATGTGGGAACCGACTCCCCAATTCCCATATTTCGGGGTTAAAATTGAATTTTTTAGATCCGTGCCCATACCCGATTCATCCGACCAAGAAGAACGATATGCTCCAAAGCCTGCAGCATAGCCTCTTAAGAAATCCATTTCTTGCTTATGAAGATTGCGGAATCTTGGAATATAACCACCACCTGCTGGGTTTCGACCATCCGTTTTATATTCCAGCATCCCTTCGTATTCTCCACTGATTCTAGCACTGTAATTATGAAAAGCCACATATTTACCCAATGTTCCCGAATCATTTCCTAAACCATTCTGGAATCTATTGGATTTAGAGTTCAACAATAACAAGGTCGAGTTCAAGGCAGCAGCATTTACAAAGATGACTTTGGCATAAAAATCCATCTCCTCTTTGGTTTCGCGATCAATAACCTTCACTCCTATGGCCTTTCCTTTATTTTCATCGTACAGAATAGAATGCACCACTGAATTTGGTCTTACCGTCAAGTTTCCAGTTTTGGCAGCCCAAGGTAAAGTTGAGGCATTTGAACTGAAATATCCTCCAAAAGGACAGCCTCTTTGGCATAAGGTACGATTTTGACATTGCACCCGGCCTTGATCCAAATGAATTTGATTTGGCTTAGAAAGGTGCGCACAACGAGCAGAAATTACTTTCCTACCTGGATATTTACCTTCTACTTGTTGCTTGAAGTATTTTTCAACTACGTTTAAAGGGTAACCAGGCAAAAACTCGCCATCTGGAAGCTCCGCCAAACCATCTTTATCACCAGCAATCCCTGCGAATCGCTCAACATGGTCATACCAAGGTTTCAGATCTTGATATCTAATTGGCCAATCCACGGCAAAACCATCCCTTGCAGGGCCATCGAAATCAAAATCCGACCAACGTTGCGTTTGTCGCGCCCATAGCAATGACTTCCCGCCAACCTGATAGCCTCGAATCCAGTCAAATGGTTTTTCCTGAACATAAGGATGTTCCTTATCCTTTACAAAGAAATGCGCTGCATCTTCATGAAAAGCATAGCATCTGTTTACAATTGGATTATCCTGTTTAACAGCATATGGCATTTCGCCACGATGCTCAAATTCCCAAGGATAAAGATTGGTTGTAGGATAATCTTTAACATGTTGAACATCGCGACCGCGCTCGAGAACCAATGCTTTTAATCCTTTTTCACATAATTCCTTAGCGGACCAGCCACCTGAAATACCTGAGCCAATCACAATGGCATCGTAACTACGATTTTTTTCTGAATCAATATTTAAGTTTGCCATTGATTATGCATTCATTTTTAAAGCTCCGTTGTATCTTCCAGGAACCAATTCGTAAACCAATTTATTTTTCATCACATATTCCGAGTTTTTATACCCTTGAATAGTCCTTCCTTTAAGAACAGAGAAGAAAACATCACCTTCAGGCAATGCCAAAAGGTAAGCCTGCTGTTCTTCCAGCGGTTTACCTTTTATTTTGGCCGCTGCTGCTAAGCCATCTATAAATTTCTTTTGATTTTCCGGACTCGTGCAATCGTCCAGCATTTTCATCACAAAAAGATGAAGGTTCAATTCTTTGGCTCCAGGGCTATCAGTTTTTGGAATAATAGCCTCTACCAATTCAGCTAACAATTGTTCATCCTCTAAATCGAGCTTCACATTATTCAACTGAATGGAAGGAGATTTCGAACTAAAATCACAGGAAGTAGCAATCATCATACCTCCTGCAACGATAAACATTTGCTTTAATGCGGTCCGTCTGTCCATAAGATTCATAATCTAGATTCCTAAATTACAAATTAAAGGGATAGAAAACCGCTTAATTTAAGGAAAGCAACGATTTTTTTACTTCTGCTAAATCGTTTAATAACTCATCAGCATGTTTCAAACGACTTTTCTCAACCTCTTGTTGAGTGACTGTAATACAGTATAAACCTGCATTTTTTGCCGCCGTACAGCCTGTACTCGTATCCTCAACTACTACAATCTCTTCCTTAGGAATAGATAATTTATTGACTGCCAATAGGTAAGGCTCAGCATTGGGCTTAGGATTTTCAACTTGTTCTCGGGTTACAAAAAACTCAAAGTAATCCAATAGTTGATGTTCACCCAAGACAATGTCTACGGTGGTCTGATAACTCGAAGTCACTAAACCTATCTTTTTTCCAGAAGCATGAACTGCTTCTAAAATTTCTTTAGCATGCGGCATCAACCGAATATTGGACATATTCGCCTTGCTATAACCTGCTCGTGTGGCGAACCACATATCCTCCTCATCCACATTCAATTTATATTCTTGGTTCAGCATTTGAACATTATGGTTCAAGGTATGACCTGCAAAATTGCTGATCCACTCATCAAAGTCAATTTTCAAACCATAATCATTCTCCAAAATTGGAGCCCAAGTACTGAAATAAAAAAATTCGGAATCAATTAATGTTCCATCCAAATCGAATAGAACTGCATTTATATTTTTCATGCTACAAATTTAACCAATTAACATTAAGCCAATGTTAAATAGCATTGGCTTAACAATAAAGTTATCCTGAAAGAGAATTTTTCTCAATCGCATTTACAGGAGCTTTCTCCATATTCATTCAAAAATACTTTAGATCAAATTATGCTTTTTGCCGCACCTTCTTCGGACCTCCTCCGGACATCAGTCGGATCTTGGTCGTAAAATTTCGAACAAGGTCCGACGATGCTCCGGGTAAAGTGTGAATGAATTATTAATTAGGCCCATATTAAGGGATAAGTACTATTGAATCAAAACGGATACCCATTCTAAAGGTCAATGTAAATTCATTGTGGATTATTCAGCATAATTTGCTAGACCTTTTGGCTTTTCTTAAGTTTGCTTTGCCCTTATTCAGCATTCGGATCAATGTTAGTATGATTGATCCTTAAATGAGTTGAAAGGGTGATTAGAAATTATAGAAGCAAGAATTAAACTACCATAAAACTTCAGAATTATATGAAAATAATTGCAGTCGGCAGAAACTATATTGACCACGCCAAAGAGTTAAACAATCCGGTTCCAGAAAAACCAGTTATCTTTCTTAAACCAGATACTGCAGTTTTAAAAGACAACAAGGATTTCTATTATCCTGAATTTAGTAAGGATGTTCATTTTGAGGTTGAATTGGTCCTCAGGGTTTGTAATGAAGGCAAGCATGTATCAAAAAAGTTTGCGCATAAATATTATGATGCGATTGGCCTAGGCATTGATTTTACTGCTCGAGACTTACAGACGGAGTTAAAGTCTAAGGGCTTACCTTGGGAACTTGCCAAAGCTTTTGATCATTCTGCGGTTGTTGGTGAATTCATTCCAAAGGAAAACATGGAGAACTTGGAGAACATAAACTTTTCGTTGTTAAAAAATGAAGAAACGGTACAGCAAGGAAATAGTGCAGATATGATTTTCGACTTTGACAGCTTAATCACATTTGTATCCAAATATATAACGCTAAGGAAAGGAGATTTGATCTACACAGGTACTCCAGCTGGAGTTGGTCCGATACAAATTGGGGACAAATTGGAAGGATTTTTGGAGGACAAAAGCATGTTCACATGCCAAATAAAATAATATGAAGAAACTAACGCTATCCCTTTTATTAGCAGTATCTATTGCGGGAAATCTTTCTGCGCAAAGCAAAAATATTATTAAATCCAGGACTTACCCCCAAGGGTATTTCCGGAACCCTTTGAATATCGCTCCTGATGCCTCGGGAACATTTGGAGAATTAAGGTCTACCCATTTCCATGCAGGGGATGATTATAGGACCCAGCAACGCATTGGGCTCCCTTTACATGCAGCAGCAGAAGGATATGTTTCACGTGTACGGGTGCAAATTGGTGGCGGAGGAAACTCCGTTTATATTGCACATCCCAACGGCTTTACTACGGTATATTTACACATGGACAGTTTTAATGATGCTCTGACCAATATTATCCGCGCAGAACAATATAAACAACAACGTTTTGATGTGGATATGGAGCTAAAGCCTGGCCAAGTAAAATTATCTAAAGGTCAGTTTATTGGGAATGCCGGGAATACGGGTGGTTCAGCAGGACCGCATCTGCACTTGGAAATCCGGGATACAAAATCACAACATCCTTTGAATCCGCAATTATTTGGCTTACGTTTTACGGATAACTTCGCCCCAACCATCAATGGAATTATGGTCTATGACTTAGCAGACCCTTTATTCAATGAAAACACCGGTCGCAGATATCAACAACTGAAAGCATTGGGTTCAGGGCGTTATACATTAGCATCTGCTGCTCCAATTTCTGTGAATGGAAAATTCGGTTTAGGAATCAATACGATTGACAGGCACCGTGCTGGAGGTTTTCAAAATGGAGTGTATTCCATTGAATTATTCCTGGATGGAAAAGCAGTATCCACCGTATTATTCGAGGAACTGGATTTCAATACTTCCAGCGCCATACATTCCTATTTAGACTTTCCTCAATTCAAAAGAACCAAGGTAAAGGTTCAAAAGAGCTTTAAGGATCCAGGGAATCCGATTGAGATCTTTAAATACCTCGATAAAGATGGAACAATAGAACTGAAGGATGATGCTGTTCACGATGTTAAATATGTCGTTAAGGATGTTCATGGAAATTGTAGTGAACTTGATTTCAGGGTGCGAAATAACCCAGCCTATGTGGCAAAGAAAAACCCTAATAAAGGAGAGCTATTTCCTTACACTAAGGATAATGCCTTTACAACAGATGCAGTAAAGGTGGAGATTCCAAAGGGAGCATTATATACAGATCTAGATTTTGTTTACTCCAATAGTGCGGAGCGACCAAATAGTTATTCAGCAGTTCATCATGTTCAGAATAATTTAACACCATTATTTTCGACTTATAAACTAAGCATTAAACCGACTTCATTGCCAAAAAATCTAGAAAGCAAGGCTATCATAGCCTCTGTTGAAGGCGGTTCTGTGGGTGGTAAATTTGAGAACGGATGGGTTTCGGTGAACACTAAAATATTTGGTTCTTTTTATGTGACGGTGGATACGATTGCCCCAACCATTGTAGCGAGGAATTTCAGTAATGGGAAAAACGTAAGTGGCCAATCGAAAATTGATTTTACGATTTCGGACAATTTCTCAGGTATTCAATCCTTTAATGCCTATATTGATGACAAGTGGGTTTTGATGGAGTATGACTCCAAGAACAGACATGTCTGGCATCGTTTTGACCCATCCCTGAGCAAAGGGCAACATACTTTTAAGTTTGTTGTAAAGGATTGGAAGGATAATGAAAAGGTTTACCAGGCAACATTTATTAGATAAAAAGGAAGATTATGGCAGAATTAAAAGTTGGGGATAAAGCTCCTAATTTCAAGGCGAAGAATCAAAACGGAGAAGAGTTAAGTTTATCAGATTTCAAAGGGAAAAAAGTGATTTTATATTTTTATCCGAAAGACAATACCCCTGGATGTACGACGGAGGCGTGTAATTTCCGTGATAATTACCAAAGTTTATTGAAGGATGGGTTTGAGGTTATAGGGGTGAGTATTGATAGTGAGCAATCCCATCAGAAGTTTATTTCAAAGTTTGAGTTGCCGTTTAACCTGGTTTCGGATGAGGACAAAAAGATAGTGGAATCCTACGGAGTTTGGGTAGAAAAAAACATGTATGGGAAGAAATATATGGGAACTGCTCGAACGACCTTCATCATTGACGAAAAAGGTACAATTCAACATATTATTAAAAAAGTTGACAATAAAAACGCGAGTCAACAAATAAGAGATTTATTGGCATAATAAATCAAACGAATACATTATATTTGCCCCTTATGAGCAAGCAAACAGACGATTTTTTCAAGAATATTATTTCGCATGCGAAGGAATATGGATTTGTTTTTCCTTCAAGTGAAATCTATGACGGATTAAGTGCCGTTTATGATTATGGTCAATTAGGTTCGGAGTTAAAGAACAACCTGAAGACCTATTGGTGGAAATCCATGGTACAGTTAAATGAGAATATTGTGGGCATTGATGCTGCAATTTTCATGCATCCTACGACCTGGAAAGCATCCGGTCACGTGGATGGGTTTAATGACCCGATGATTGACAATAAAGATTCTAAAAAGCGTTACCGTGCGGATCAATTGATTGAAGATAAAATCGATCGTTATGAGAAGGACGGCAAGACCGATAAAGCTGCACAACTACAAAAAGATTTAGATGATGCCTTAAATGCGGATGATTTAGTGCGTTTAAAAGTTATTATCGAAGAGCACAATATTGTTTGTCCGATTTCAGGCACAAAAAATTGGACGGATGTACGTCAGTTCAACTTAATGTTTGCTACGCAAATGGGTGCGATGGCTGATGGAGCTGAGCAGGTATATTTACGTCCAGAGACTGCACAAGGTATTTTTGTAAACTTCCTTAATGTTCAGAAAACAGGAAGAATGAAAATTCCTTTTGGAATTGCTCAAATTGGTAAAGCTTTCCGTAACGAGGTTATTGCTCGCCAATTTATCATGCGTATGCGTGAGTTTGAACAAATGGAAATGCAATTTTTTGTTCGTCCAGGTTCAGACCAAGAGTGGTACCAAAAATGGAAAGAGAACCGTTTAAAATGGCACTTAGCACTTGGTGCAGATCAAAACAAGTATCGCTATCATGACCATGTTAAATTGGCTCATTATGCGAATGCGGCAGTTGATATTGAGTACCAATTCCCATTTGGATTCAAAGAGGTAGAAGGGATCCACTCCCGTACTGATTTTGACTTAAAACAACATCAACAATTCTCTGGAAAGAAAATGCAATATTTTGATCCAGAAATTAATCAAAGTTATATTCCATATGTCATTGAGACATCCATTGGTCTAGATCGTTTATTCCTGACAGTATTGGCGAACAGCCTGGTTCAGGAAGATCTATCCACTGAGGAAAAACAAGATTCTCGTGTGGTATTAAAATTCCACCCTGCCATTGCACCAGTGAAAGCAGCTATCCTCCCTTTAACCAAAAAAGATGGTTTACCAGAGAAGGCTAGAGAAATCATGTCGAAATTGAAATTGGACTATAATATCCAATATGATGAGAAGGATTCAATCGGTAAACGCTATCGTCGTCAAGATGCTATCGGTACACCATTCTGTATCACTGTAGATCATCAAACCTTGGAAGATAATATGGTAACTATTCGTCATCGTGACAGCATGCAACAAGAGCGTGTTAAAATTGATGAATTAGAGAATATTATTGGAGACTTAGTAAGTATGAGTAAATTATTAAAACAGCTCATCTAGGATTATAATCCATAAAAAATTAAACCTGCCTTCGAAAAGGCAGGTTTTTTTATTGATATGAAAAGGGTTAGTTTCTGCGAAATCCTCTTGGGTATTTGTTTTATCTAGCTAAATCTTGAATGAAGGATGGATATTGATTTATTCTCCATATACTTCCAGAGCGTACATCCCATTTCCTTGTAGAATGCTCTATTAAATTCACATTCATTTCTAAATCCAGATTCATAGATTAATTTATTAATTTGAGCTGGTTCTTCATTTTCAATATTTAGATGATCAATAAAATAATGGAATCGTTTAGTGTTGAGATATTCTTCGAAATTGTAATTCCAAAATTTTCGATTTATTTCTTTCAGGTCTTTGTCTGTCAGGCTTAGAAATTTGCGAAGGTCCTCCAGTTTTAATTCCGGGTTTTTAAATAATTTTTCTTGGTCCAGCAATTGGTCAATTGCTGTCACATAAAACATCAGATCTTCACTTTTCTTTTGATTATACTCAGTTTCATGAATTCTAATCACTGCATTTGTTCTGAATAAATAGGAAAGACACAAATGGATAGAATTAAAATATCTGAAATATACTACGATAAAAAGGACAAAGAAGGTAAAAATTCCATCTGGAAATTCCAATAAGAGTCCTCTTTCAACTATTAATCCTCGAAAAAGGATAAAACCAAAAAGAATTACTTTAGAAGCCCATAGAAAGACTGCCAACTGACCATCAATCGAATTGCAGAGATGGGATATTTTTTTTCGCAGTGGCCATAAAAGATAGACATCATACACTAAAGTAATGCTAAATAGGATTGTTCTAGACCTTTGATTAAAGAAGTCTAGGTAATCATAAATCATTCCTTCTTGAATTTGCGCGGAATAAATATTGAGCAATACATAAAAGACATAGAACAGGAGAAAGGGAAAAAATGCCAACAAAATCAAATATCCTGAGGTCCGAACTTCTAAGACAATATTTCTTAAATACAATGAGGACAATGATACAAGGCAAAGGCTGCTAGTGGCGGTAAACAACTTATTAACATGCACTTCAAATGGGGACACCCAATATTTAACTAATAATACTACGATTGAAGTACAGGTGAGGATACGAAGTATTTCGCCTCGTTCATCTCGGATAGTTCTTATCTGAAGATAAAGAAGGATAATCAGTACCTGAATAACAGTTAGCGCTAGCAAATAAGCCATATAACAATAATAAGACACTATTATTAAGAAATTAAAAAGGTCTCGTTAAGTTTAATTTTTTAACCACTAGGATTTAGTTAATTAAACAGTATTGTTTTTGTTCCAGCCCAATTTTCATCAATGATAACTTCAAATATTCGATTGGAAAAACCACTTGGATACAGGTTTCCGACAAAATTTAACTTGATATTATTTTTAACTTTGGAGAATAACTTAAATTTTCGAAGAATTCTTGTTTTGCTCCACACCTCGACTTCGTAGTTTACAGGCAATTCCACATCGGTATGTCCTAAGAAATGACTAAATACCACCTCTTTATCAACATTAAAATCTTGTTCAAATTCTATTTCATTTGAATTACCAATAGGGAACTTACCTTCTAACTTAGGGTTAAAAGGTTTCCAAAAATAATTCGGAGAAATTGGTTTTATTTTAATTTTATTAACGTCTGATAGATCTCTTATATCTCTAAAATTGAAGGTTACTAAACTATATAAGCGTTTCAGAGTAATTGGTTTGGACATATTTTCCTTCAGCTCAAAGGAATCCACGACACCGAAGGAACGAGCAAATTTATCCGAAAATGAAGTAGCAGTATAAAAGTCATCTTTATTCTTGATGGTTTCTGGAAGTACTAAAGGTTCATTAGACTCATGATAAAGCATAATATTATAGTAATTACCTAACGGAAGTTCAACCATCAATTGTTCATTATCAGTTTTTGGATTAAAGGTTCCTTTATTCACTAAATCTCCTTTTTTCTTATCAAATATGAAATAAGGCATTTGATTTAACTTGGATTTAATTTCTGCTTTCTTTTTGGGCTTACCATAAAACCTAATATTGTCAACTTTAATTTCTACACCCTCCACAAATTTCTCTCCTTTTCCAATTTGTTCGCGTGTATCCACGTATAATCTTAACATATTATACCCTTGAGCTGAATTTGGGAAATTATAAGTAATAGTCTCAAATCTACTATTATTTGAATCATCAGTTTTTTGTTTAAATTTTTGAATTGATTCTCTCATGATAGCATCGTCTTTTTCTATATATATAGAGAAGGATTTATGAGGGCTTTTGGTGCTAATATCCATTTCAATCCGCTCCATATGGATCTCGTCTGTAGGATTAAACGCAATCCCAAAATAGGTTTGGCCTTTAATTTCCAGAATGTGATCATCTTTCTGTCGAGAAAATGGATTATTAATAAATTTCACAACATCAGATGATTTTATTATTGCAATAATATTTAAGTATGCAAAATATCGGGATATTTTAGCATACAAGTCCTTCTTATTGAAGTCATATAATACGAGTAACTCAGGTTGTTCAGGATGCACCTTCTGTTCATCAGATGCATTTCCTGATCTGGTTTTTATGGAAGAATGAAAGGGCTTGATTTCAGATTGAAAATTAGTAAAATTAAAAGTCACTTTTTTCAAAGGACCTTCTTCAAATGGCATCGCTACTTCTTTTTTTTTACAAGAGAAGCAAAATGCAGCAACTAGCATAAAAATGAACAGAATTTTTGATCGGCAAATAAATAAACTCATAATAGTTAAAAATTAAAGTGAATAAAATTATTTTTCCTTCAATTTAATTTTTAAAGATTAACAGAAAAGAAAAAGGGGATCATTAAAAAATTAATAATCCCCTCTCCTATTGAATAGCCAAAATGCTAACTTGCCACAATTGCTTTAACGATCGAAAAAAACTTTTTATGAAACTTTAAAGTTAATTTTTTCACCATTTTTAATCACTGGCACCTCAGTTCCCTTTTTCCCTTTAATTTTGAGATTTGTAACTTTTCCATCCTTCCATTCAAAATCAACAGTGAAGTTACCGCGGGCTTTTAACCCAGTCACTTTCCCATCTTTCCATGCTGACGGTAAGGCAGGTAATAGGAGAATGTAGCCATCATGGCTTTGGATTAACATTTCAGCAATACCAGCTGACCCTCCAAAATTGCCATCAATTTGAAATGGAGGATGAGCACAGAACAGGTTAGGGTAAGTCCCAGCCCCAGCACCTTGATAGGTTGTACTATTCCCGAATGCAGGTTGCAAAAGCTGTCTTAATATTTCTAAGGAATGGTCTCCATCATGAAGCCTTGCCCAGAAAAGAATCTTCCAAGCCCTAGACCAACCCGTTCCTTCATCACCACGTACTTCTAATGTTTTCTTTGCGGCATCTGCCCATTCAGGACTTGTAATTGGTGAAATAAAATTCGCCGGGTACAAGCCATATAAATGTGATACATGGCGATGTTTAGGTTCAGTTTCTTCATAATCCTCTAACCATTCCATCACGCGTCCAGATTTGCTTACAACTACCGCTGGAGCTAATTGTTTGATATCAGATTGAAGCTTAACAGCAAACTCATCATTGAGGTTTAATATTTCATTACTCTTGATTACAGATTCATACAGTTCTCTAACAATTTGATTATCAATTGTAGGCCCCATTACCACGGCAGCTCTCTTTCCATTAGGAAGTTTAAAACCATTTTCAGGAGAAACCGATGGAGAGGTCACCAACCATCCAGTTTTAGGATCTTTCACCATGGTAGCCTTGTAGAATACAGCAGCCTCTTTTAATACGGGATAGATTTCCTTTAAATAGGCCTCATCTTTTGTAAATTGATAATGTTCCCAAAGATGGTTACATAACCAACCAGAGGCTGTACTTGATCCCCAAGAAGCATGCTCCCCTGGAGCAGAGTATCCCCAAATATTAGTCATCATATAAACTACCCAACCTGGCGCATTATAATATGCTTTTGCTGTTTTTGTCCCTTCCTTCGCAATATTCTTAATCATTTCAATAAATGGGTTATGATATTCCGAAAGGTTACTCACTTCCACCCCCCAATGATTCATTTGCGCATTGATATTTAAATGATAATCGCCATTCCAAGGAGTTTGGATCTGATGTGCCCATAAACCTTGTAAATTAGGCGGTAGGGCCTTAGGAGTATTTGGAGAACTGCTTGAAATAGTCAGGTATCGACCAAATTGATAATATAATGATGCCAAACCATTATCTTGACTTGGGTCATTAAAAAAAGCTTTTAATCGCTCATCCGTAGGTACGGATGCTTTAGATTCTTGGTCAGCAATTTGCAAAGATACTCGGTTAAATACAGGCTCATATTTAGCGGCATGAGCTTTCCACAACTTAGCATAACTACTTCTTTCGACCTTTGAAATTTCAGAATTTACATATTCTTCAGGGTTATGATCATAGTAACTTGTGGAGGCAGAGAATAGAACCAAGGCTTCATCTGCACCTTTCACGATGATTTGATTATCATAATCCTTTAATGTTCCACCTTTGGCAATGACCTTGAACTTAGCCGCGAATTTTATTCCACGACCACCTTTTCCATCAGGAAGACTACCATTTATGGTAATTTCATTTCCATTGACTTTATAATTCTCAATATTTTGATCTCTATAGAAATGCATTGCAAATTCAATGGATTTCTTTTTATCGGCAGATAAGCGAACGACCCCTACATTCTTATCAAAAGAAGTAAAATACTCTCTTTTGAAGTTGATACCGGAGTTTTTGAAACTGGTTACAGCCTTTGCTTCTCCAATATCCAACCAGCGTTTATAATCCGTTGTCTCACCTTTGTGGAAAAACAAAAAGTTCAGATAGCCAAAGTTCTGGAAACATCCATAAGGAGCTTCAGCGCCATTTCCCTGACCAGACCCTGCACCCACACAAACGAAATTTTTATTGACAAGAGCTTCAGCAAGATCATTTTTGCCTTCAAATAATAATTTTTGAATATCTCCGACTGAATTAAATGCTTGATAATTATTTGCATCCTGAGGTGATCCAGACCACATTGAAATCTCATTCAGAACAATAGATTCATCATTGATCTTTCCATCTGGCATCATCCCAATCAAGCCATTGCCAAGGGGTAAAGTTTCTTCCCAAATCTTTGCTGGGTTTTTGTACCACAATTTTAAATCCTGCGCCAGGAGGTTTCCTGCAGTACACAGGCCAACCATAATTACGATTAACTTCTTCATCTATTTTAAATAAACATCAAACTCAGCAACTGAAAACTCTTTATCATTACTTAGAATTTCCTTTGGAATAAACCTTATATAGTGCGCATCATGGGCGATATCAAAATTGATATTTTGTTCTGTGGCATTCGCTTTAATATTAGAGAACTCTCCCATTGCTACGGTCTTCCATTCCTTTCCATCTTTACTAACCTGGATTTCATATTTGGTTGGAACTCCTTTAAGCTGGCGATCTTGTCGTGGCATGTATCCCAATCCTACGACACTTTCAGTTTTAGGCAATCTGATTTCGACAAATTTTTGATTACTCAAGATGGTTTCCCAGATTGTATTATCGTCATTATCTGAAGCTTTTTTAACATTTTTATCAGCACTAGTTATTATAATTTGATCTTTGGCAATTTTGTTGCGATCAGCACTGTTAAATTTAAAATCAGATTTTGCTTCCTTGAATAAAGCAAAATCGCTTAGTGTGGGAGCTACTGGAGCAAATAGTTTTACTTTTAATTTACTAGCACGAATAGGTTTATCCAGTTTAATCAAGCGATTTGCTCCAATACTGGTAGCTTTTGCCAATGGTTTCCAATTTCCATCAGACCAAACTTCAACCTGCACACTATCAATTCTTTGCCCCAATTTGATATTTTCGCGTAATCTGATAAGGTCAAATTCCTGATCATGAGCAAGATTGATTTCAATTGCTGGATTCAAGACATTATCGTCAGACGCATAATAAGAATAGCGGTCTGCGTCGAAAAGGTTATTTTCAGAGAATTTAGCACTATTAGCCCGAACGTTAGTTGCTTTAGCTTTTGCACCCGCGGCTAAATTATCGGAAAAAGTAGCTTTAATTTTTTCACCAAAAGCGGCCAATGATTTAACATCATTATCATGGAGTAATCCATTCGGCATAGGTGCAAGTCCAAGGTTCATATTTCCACCACGACCTACAGACTTCATATAAATTTCAAATAGCTCATTTGGAGTTTTAACTTTTGCATTTTGGTCTTCATGATAAAACCATCCGGGTCTTTGCGGAACATCACACTCAGCAGGAATCCAGAATTCACCATTGCGATCACCACCTGGGAGATTTGAATCATCGACCTCCCCCGGTACTGCTGGTTTACCTGGGGTTTTACTTTTCGGAGTCAGGGTTGCCCAGCTCGTTTCAGCTGCGAAGCCATGCTCATTGCCAACCCAACGCATATCGGGACCAACATCAGAAAAAATCATCGCCATTGGCTGCAATTTCCGTACGATTGGCCAAGTTTTTTCGGTCCATTCATAATAGGTTGTACGGTCAATGGTTCGTTTTTCATTCTTACCCCCATAATAACCATCTCCACCATTTGCTCCATCATGCCAGGATGTAAATAAAGGACCATAGTTGGACATCAGTTCGGTCAATTGCTCACGATAGGCATCTGCATAAGCTTTAGAACCATAGCGTGTATCATTTCTATCCCATGCAGAAAGGTAAACCCCAAATTCAAGCCCATTATCATGGGAAGCCTGCATAAATTCTTTTACCATATCTCCTTTTCCATCACGCCAAGGTGAGCTTTTCACGCTATAATCCGTGGTCTTAGTGGGCCAAAGGCAAAATCCATCATGATGTTTAGCGACAGAGATCAATCCTTTGAATCCACCTGCCGCTGCCGCTTTAGCAATCTGGTTGGCATCGAATTTTGTGGGGTTAAATATTTTGGGGTCAGCATCTCCGAATCCCCATTCTTTATTTTGAAAGGTAGTAGGTGTAAAATGAATCAAGGTATACATTTCCATTTCATGCCATTTCAATTGTCTTTCGCTGGGTAATGCGCCAAATGGTTTTGGCTCAGATTGAGCAAATGACAACAGAGGGCATAATAATGCCATGCTTAGTAGTTTAGATCTTTTCATAAAGAGTATTAATAAATTCTTAAGATACAGAAAAGCATAAATATTCAGGAATGAAATTGATGATTAGGGGGAAAAACCCTTAAAAATATTCAATTTAAGGCGAATCAATCGATTTCGTAAAATTGTTATGTAGCAAGAAAGCGCTGTCTATTCAGCTACACCGAGAAGGGTCGGGTAAAAAGCTAAAGATGTAATAAAAGAGTCAAATCAAAGGTTTGCATAAATATATTTTCAAAATAAGCTTAAAATTATCTTATTGAATTAGTGCTTTTTATTGAAAAGTGAATAAATTTGTTCATCATGAACAACGAACAATCCAAAATCATACGCGAGCAGGCCAAACGTTCTTCTTTAAGGGAGCACTCTGTACCATTATATTTAACTTCTAGTTTTATTTTTGACAGTGCTGAGCAAGGCCGAGCGGTATTTGCAGATGAAGAAGAGGCGATGGTCTATTCGAGGTATGCAAATCCGAATACAACGGAATTTATCAATAAGGTTTGTTTGATGGAGGAGGCGGAAGCCGGATTAGCATTTGCATCAGGAATGGGGGCAATTTTTGCGACCTTCGCCGGATTTATTGAACAAGGAGATCATATTGTATCATCCAGAGCCATATTTGGTTCAACGCATCAATTGTTTACCCAATTATTCCCACGTTGGGGAGTGACGACAACATATGTAGATGCGATAAACCCAGAGGAATGGGAAAAAGCTATTCAGCCGAACACCAAATTTATATTCTTGGAATCGCCATCCAACCCAGGTTTGGAATTAGTAGATCTGGAATGGCTGGGCGGATTAAAGAAGAAATATCCGAATATTATTTTTGCCATTGACAATTGTTTTGCCACCCCATATTTACAAAAACCTCTTCCTTATGGATTTGATTTATCCATCCATTCTGCGACGAAATATATGGATGGTCAAGGTCGTGTCCTTGGAGGTGTAGTTGTAGGAAAACAGGAGTTAATTGATAAGATGATGTTTTTAATTCGTCATACTGGACCTGCAATGTCTGCATTTAACGCTTGGATTCTTTCGAAGAGTATTGAGACCTTGGGATTACGGATGGACAGACACTGTTCAAATGCCTTGGCATTAGCTGAAGAGTTGGAGAAAAACGAGGAAGTATTGGATGTGAAATACCCATTCTTACCTTCTCATCCGCAATATGAACTTGCCAAAAAACAAATGAAAGCAGGTGGAGGAATTGTGACTATCGAAGTAAAAGGTGGAAAAGAAAGAGCTTTTCAATTTCTGGACGCATTAAAGATGATTCTTTATACTTCCAATTTAGGAGATTCAAGAAGTATCGCTACGCATCCGGCATCGACCACACATTCAAAATTAACGGAGGAAGAAAGAGAAAAACTGGGAATCCGGCCAGGTACTGTCAGATTATCAATTGGAATTGAGGATCAAAAAGATATCATTGAAGATATCTTACAAGCTTTAGAAGCTTCGAAATAAGGAATAAAAAAATGGGCTTTTTAAGCCCATTTTTTTATTGATTTAATATCTTTTTCCAGCTTATACCGCAGCTAAAGCAGCTTCGTAATTAGGTTCTTCCGTTGTTTCAGCAACTTGTTCGGTATATTTCACTTTTCCATCTTCATCCAACACCACAACCGAACGGCTCAATAAACCTTGAAGCGGTCCATCTGTAAATTTCACGTGGTAAGCATTATTGAAGTTATCATCTTTAAAATCCGAAAGTGTTACGACATTATCAAGACCTTCTGCAGCACAAAAACGACTTTGAGCAAAGGGAAGATCTTTAGAAATACACAAAACGACCGTATTATCTAGTCCGGAAGCTTTTTCATTAAATTGACGTACTGACATTGCACAAGTTCCGGTATCAATACTTGGAAATATATTAAGGATAACTTTCTTACCTTGAAAATCTTTCAATGATTTTTGGGATAAATCCCCAGCTGTAAGTGTAAAATCAGGAGCTACATCACCTACTCTAGGTAGATCTCCACTGGTATGCACTGCATTCCCTTTAAATGATACTTGAGCCATAAATAAAATTTTTATCTGTTTATATTGAAAACTAATATACCTTATTTATGTTTTGAATAAAAACGATTGCTGCTCTTTTATCCAATCTTGACAATTATTTTATAATTAATTATCAATAAATTTATAATTATTAACAGAATTTTACTATGTTAGCATATCAAATTAAATTTGAAAAACGCTAATCAATAATTACTATGAAACGATTATTACTCAGTTTGTTATTAGCTTCCCCTACCCTGCTGTTTGCACAGGGTTCTCAAGTTAATACCCAAAGTCAAAAAGCTGTGGGTATGGCCGGTGCCGGATCGGCCTTATTTATTGATGAATCCTCCATTGTTTATAACCCTGGAGCATTAGTAAAGATGGAGAATAATGGGGTACAGATAGGTGGTAGCGCCATCATGTACAGATCTGCCTTTCGAGAAGCGGGCAGTCCAGATGTTCATCATACAAAATTCCAAGTATCACCTCCCTTCGGAGCATACGCGACATTTGGTCCTAAAGGGGCTTGGTGGAAAGCGGGTATCGGTGTTTACACTCCATTTGGTGGTGGTGTAGACTGGGGCACAGATTGGCCTGGAAAATTCTCTTTAACTCACCTATCCATGCGTGCTATCTATATCCAACCGACAGTAAGTTTTAAATTGACTGATCAATTTAGTGTTGGTGGTGGATTTGTTTACAACATTGGTTTAGTAGATTTAGGCAGAGCACTTCCTGTATTTTATCCAGACGGAAGTACTGGACAAGCTACCTTGAAAGGTACTGGAACAGGGATGGGATATAACCTAGGTGTTCATTACAGACTTGATGAAACATTTGCATTATCATTAAATTACCGTTCAAAAGTTATTACGAAGTTAAAAGATGGAGATGCTACATTTGAGGTTCCTGGTTCCTTGGCGGCGAATTTCCCTAACGGAAAGTTTGATGCTGAATTACCATTACCAGCATCCTTCAACTTGGGCATCACTTTCCCATTATCTGAGAAAATTGATGCAGCAATTGACGGATCCATTATCAATTACAGTATTTACAAAGAATTGGTATTTGATTACGAAAACAATACTCCAGTGTTACAAGACACCCGTTCAGAGAAGAGATACCAAAATGCATTTTCAGGAAAAGCAGGTTTGAACTATGAGGTAAATGATAAATTAGATTTACGTTTAGGAGCGGGTTATGTTTACACACCGGTACAAGGTAAATATGTTTATCCAGAGACACCAGATAATAACCGTGTGATGGCAGCAGGAGGATTAACTTATAAATTCTCACCAAACTGGCAGATGTCAGCTGCATATGTTTTCCAAAAAATATTAAAGAGAACAACCACAAATGCAGAAACACAATTAAGAGGAACCTATGAGACCAACATTCATGCTCCTGGAATTTCAGTTTCTTATTATTGGTAGGCTTTAAATTATGAAAACAATGAAAAAGAATTTCAAACTATATATCGGACTTGCCATCTTAGGATTTGCAAGTTCATGTGCACCTTCCTTGGATGAAATGGAGACCAGTAAGGGATCCGCGGATTTCTCCAAGTTTATTGCTGTAGGTAATTCGTTAACCTCAGGGTACGCGGACAATGGTCTATATTTAGAAGGTCAAAAAGTAGCATTTCCAAATTTAATCGCGGAGCAATTAAAAGCTGTAGGCGGTGGTGAATTCACTTCCCCATTCTTTACAGAGGCACAAGCGAATGGATCGGGCTATATTCAATTAAAATCCTTAATTGATGGCAACCCAGTAATGGAGCCAGTAACTACAAATTTAGCTATTAGAGGAGCAAATCCACTAGGCAAGCCATTATACACTAAACATACAGATCCTATTCAAAACTTAGGAGTTCCGGGCATGCGTTTAGATATGGCTTTTGCTGAAAATGTTGGGACAGTTTATGGAAACCCATATTTCGAAAGGTTATTACCAGAAGGTACGCCGGCTAAGTTGAAATATATCGAATACGCTGTTTCTCATGAGCATACCTTTTTCACTTTTTGGTTAGGAAACAATGACGTATTGGGCTATGCAACAAATGGTGCGGCTCCGTCTGAAGATCCGACTAAGAAATTATTGGATATTCCAACATTTGAATTCACCTATAATACATTCATTAATGAATTAACAAAAGGTGGTTCCAAAGGAGTTGTAGCAACAATTCCAGATGTGACGACTATTCCATTCTTTAATACAGTTACAACAGCGAGATTAAATGCAGCAGTTGAAGCAGAAACACAAGGACAGGCAAAAAATGTTTACATAGCAACCAAAACTGGACCTAGAGTAGCTACCGATGCAGATTTATTTATCTTGACTTTCCCTACTTCTTTATTGGGAAAACCTAATGCTCAGCAAATTCCTTACGGAGTTCATCCATTGAATCCAATTGATGATCAGTTTGTTTTGGATAAGGCCGAGATTGCTGAAGTCTCTGGAAGAGTAAAAGCATTTAACGAGCGGATTAAATCAATTGCAGAAGCGAAGCAATTAGCCGTGGCGGATGTTTATTCATTCTTGAATAAAGTTAAAGCCGGCTATAACTATAATGGTGTTCATATTTCAGCAGCTTTTATCACTGGGAATGCATTTTCATTAGATGGGGTTCACTTGACTCCGATGGGAAATGCGATTGTTGCAAACCTATTTATAGATGCCATCAACTCCAAGTATGATGCAAATGTGACTAAAGTAGATATCAGTAAATATCGAGGTGTCAAATACCCGAATTAATCATATAAAAAAGCCCTCAAGTTGAGGGCTTTTTTTATGGATTATATTTTCTACCATGGTATGACGGACATATTGCATGTATTTTAGTTAACTTTAACCTATAAATCAAATAACATGAAAGTACATATTAAAAGACAGAATCAAGCAGTACATTTCGAAGGATCAAGCGAATTGAGTTCAGTAAAAGTAAATGTGGATGGACCAGAGTCAATTGGAGGAGAAGGGAAAGGGGTAAGACCTATGGAATTGGTTTTAATGGCCTTAGGTTCTTGCAGTGCATTTGATTTGACTACAATTTTACAGAAACAACGTCAGGATCTTCAGGATATGGATGTAGAAGTTGAAGGGGAGCGTCGTGAGGAAGTGCCCAATATCTTTACCAAGATTCACATTTCCTTTAAACTAAAGGGCAACATTGACGAGGCCAAAGCCCAAAAAGCAGCCGAATTAGCAGTAAAGAAATACTGTTCAGTACATGATATGCTTGCGAATGGCGGTATAGAAATTACCTACAGCCTACAGATCAATTAATTTATTATTTGAGCACTAATTTAGAAGGGAATACCACATCTTGAGGTGTTTCGGTATATTCTTTCTTATCTATACAATCGAACAATATCTCAGCGGCTTTCTGAGCTTGTTTATCAGGATATTGTTCGATACTTCCCATTGGTGGATTATCCATGTATTTCCAAAGCGGATAATTCGCATAGCTAATAAAGAACATATCTTGATTCAAGACAATTCCTCGTTGTTTAGCATAGCGGATAAGGTCTAATGTAACAAAGTCATTAAAGGAAACAACTGCAGAAGGGCGGTTAGGAAGTGAGCAAATCTTTTCCATTGCTTCTTCATTACCTTGTTCCGTCAGGTCTGTATTGACAATAGAACTAGCATCTGCAGGAATACCATATTTATCTAAAGCACTTTGGAATGCTTCTGCCCTTTCTTTCGAAGCCAATAAGCCTTCAGGACCATTAATCAAAGCAATATTTCGATGTCCACGGTCCACAAAAGCTGCCATAGCTTCAATCATCCCAGAGGCTAGGTCGCTATATACTTTATGGACATGGGGTAGATCAGGAACACAGTCAAAGAAGACAATAGGAATCTCAGTTTTTGCCAGTAATTCGAAGAAATCAGTATCACCAGTATTTTTACTCATGGAGATCAAAATACCATCCACACGATGTTTTTTAAAGGTTTGGATAATATTTAACTCGCGATTTTCATCATCTAGGGACTGTCCAAGGAGCACTGTATATTTCTTATCCTCGGCCACGTTTTCGATAGCACTGATAGCTTCAGAGAAAAATGGTTCAGAAAGTTTCGGCAGAATCACTCCAATCGTAAAAGTTTTACGTTGTTTAAAGAATATTGCAGTTTGATTAGGTTCATATTCCATTTCTTCTGCCATCTTTTTAACACGCATAGTTGTTACCAATCCGATACTAGGATGGTCATTCAATGCACGCGAAACAGTAGAAGGAGAAATTTTTAATTTCCTTGCAATTTCTTTGATAGTAGTTGGTTTATTTCCTGCCATACTTCAAAGTTAATAATTTAATAATGATAAATTAGTCCTTTAGCATATTCCGACGAGGGATTTTATTCAGTTCTCTAGTAGTTCTAGTTGTGGAGCTACGGCTTACTGACATTCTACTCGAGGCTTTAGCATTTGACCCTAACAGGATATCCAAACCCTTTCTGGTCATGTCTTCGGATGCATCACCAAATTGTTTGTAAAAATTATCATCAATAAAAGGATAATCTGCTGGGATACCATCCCAATAATCCGTATAGTTTGCTGCATTTATAATTTTAAAGGAAGCAGCCCAAAGCCCCACATCATCCAAGATATCCTCTCTAAAGAAGCCTACTGGTTTACCATAAGTTGCTGCATCGTATCCAACGATTTTCACGTTCATATACGGTTTAAGTGCGGCAATCACGATTTCACTTGCCGATGCGGTATAATCACTGACCAAGAAAACCACGTTTTTAATTTCAGTAGTATTACTTTTTACAAAAACTTCATCGATAAAATCATTGCTACCTTGATCGCGTTCTTTTTTCAGGTTTTTATTCAAATCATATTTGAACATCACCTTCCCATTTCCCGTAGAATTAATGATTTTATTCAGGAGATAAATGGCAGAACTGACATATCCACCACCATTATACCTTAAGTCAACGATTAAGTTGCTAATATTATCTCTACCAAAAGCGGCGAAAGTTGAGTCAATGCCTTTTTTCATTTTAGAGTCTATCCCCCTATTAGTAAGTTCTTCAAAGGAAGAAAGAGCAATATAACCAGCTTTTTTACCATTTTCTGTAAATACACGACCGATTTGAAATGGTTGGATATCATAGGAGGTATATTTTAAATTGTAAGAGGATTTCACCTTCCTTGGATTTTCAACAGTAATACTTAAGGTTTGTCCTTCAATGTATTGGTCAATTCTGGTTTTATTGCTATAGACCATCTTTTTATCACCTTCCATTTCGATTACTTTATCCCCTCTGTTAATTCCAGCAACCTGGCCTGGCGAACCACCTTCAACAAAATAAACAAACAAACTATCACCACGGTTACCATCAAAAGCCATATACAAGCCATAGCCATCTGCTAGATCAGCTTTTGCGAATGCTTTAGCATCCGAGCTGATATCCTCCAACCATGAAAAACGATCCATAGGTCCATCATAATCCGGATGGAATTTATAATCAGTTTTACGCGGAGTCTGGTTCATCAAATAAGATAAGAGGTCATCAGAATCCTTAAACCTATCTGTTAATTTGGAAATAGGATTTGCTACTTCAATAGAAGATTCCCAATAAGATAAATACTTATATTTTGAATATACACTATCAAGAACTTGTTGGGCAACGGTTCGAGTATCCCCTCCAGGTCTTGGTGGAGGAGTTATTTTGGTAGTATCCTTTTTACATCCGAACAAGGAAACTAAGGTCAATAAGATCAGTAGTTTTCCAATTAAAGTATTTCTCATTAGCATAATTAAGTAAAATCACCACATGCAAAAGTGATTCCATTTATTGACAGTGATTTCTGTAAAAAGATTAATCCAACTGTGGCAATGTATTAAAATTCTGATCCAAGAACTTATACATGTTATTACGATAGCCTTTTTTCTCAGGTACATTCATCTGTTCCAAGCGGTTCAATCCATCTTTTGTTTTACGGCTGCTGGCTTTCGCCCAGTCGTTCGGTTTCATGATATCATTGATAGCAGTGTTCAAGAATGCTTCATCCGTATTTCCAAGTTCAGAAAAGAACCCATCGGAGGCATTGGTAATTCGTCCCGTTAAACCGTTGAAATAGTCCCCATAACCATCTTTATTGATGGTCTGAAAAGAGGTTATATATAAATCAGCAAAGCCATTGACAACAGGTAATCCAAAAAATCCTACTGGTTTGCCGTAAGTACCTTTACCATTGATGGTGATAATTTCAACATCCATATAAGGTTTTAGAACATTCATGACCAATTCACTGGCAGAAGCCGTACCAGGAGTTCCCAAGAAATAAACCCTAGGTATATTTAAAGTATTCTTTTTGTTGTAAAAAACGGATTTAAATGGAGCTTTAGGATTATTATTATCGGTGTAGCCTTCTTGTTCGAAGTATTTATTGACCTTATAGTCATACATTTTGCCCTTAGCCCCTGCAGTCGGAACAATAAGGTTTGCCAATAATTCGGCAGATGCGGTAGAACCACCGCTATTATATCTTAAATCAATGATCAATTCATCAATATTCGCCGTTTCAAATTCTTTGAAAGCATTGACCATTGCTTCATAGTATTCATTTGGCCCAGACTTGCCATATACATTCACAAAGGAAGTATAGAAAAAGTAGCCTATTTTTTTATTATTGATTGTGAATACCTTATTGATCAAAATTGGGTCGATACTATAGGCTGCACCATTTAATGTAATTGTCTTGGTTTGAGATTCACCTACGGGTTTAACGACCAGGTTCATCGGTTCTTTTCCTTCAATTAGCTTATAGTATATAGCGATTGCTTTTTTCTGATCGGTGTCGTAATTGAATTTAGTATCGCCATTAACACTAATGATCTGCATTCCCCGTTTTAATCCAGCTTTTTCTGCTGGCGAATTTTTCTGAACAATCTTTACATAAAGATTGGTAACTCTGTTTTTATTCGGATCGACAGTGCTAATGAATATTGGCGTCAAACCAGTTTCCTTGTGTACTCCCTCTTGAATTTCTTCACTCACGACCCCTTCCCTATCAATAAAGCTGTACCGGTCCACTACAGTGTACTTTTTTATGGCTTCTAAAACCGCCTCGGCATTGGAATAGGATTTGGTGAAGGATCGTAAATCTAGATTTCCATCGGCGCTAGCCTTGGGTTGAGGGATTTTATCTTCCCAGAGAGAAACTGCCAGGGAATAATAATACGTTGAATCTTTAAGTAAACTTTCTTTATCCGTATCGGGATTAACGGAATCTTTCTTACAGCTTGCTCCTAGGAGCAACGAAAACAATAAGAATGGGAGTAAAAATTTTCTTTTCATAATTTAGCTATATTGTCTTCAATGAAAAATAAGTCACTTTTTTGGACTTGATTTTCAGAAGCAATATAGGTAAATGGATCAATATTTCGGAAATTTAACTCATCGATAAAATAAATTTTTACATTTCTGTCAAAACCTTGCCAATCAATGTGTTTGACTTTATTTAATTGCAATGCGGGGTTCCCTTTGGTCAAAATTCCTATCTGACCTCCTTTTTCGAGAATAGAAGCAAATAATAGCTTGGTTTTATTAAAAAGAAACAGCTTTAATGGTAGGTGTCCATTGACCATCAATCTTTCAAAATTCTCCTTATAATCATTTTTAAAATTGAATTTCTTGGCTGTCAGATTGTAAAGATTTTCCTCAGCGCTTTCCATATAGGTTTCCTTCATAAAATTCACCATTTCAGTAGCAATTGGTCTACCTTCGGTAAATTCCACGAATTGAGAAAACAGATAATAAATCTGTAATAAATAGTCCTTTTTAGGAAAAAGGACATCATCTACTTCAAATAAATAGAGTTTTTTATCAGTGGGAATATTTGCGAAATCCATCATTATTTAATTGTACAAAGGGCTAAATCATCACCTTCATCAGAAACAGCGAAAAGACCGGTCATTTCTATCTCCAATTTAGAGTCAGAGATAAGGTTTACGCCTTTTTCACATAGAATTAAATCGATATTCGAAGGTGGATTTTCCAGAACAAATAATTCTTCTAGTTCTTCCTTGCTAGGGCTTAATAATTTTGTGCCATACTCTTCCAAGAGGATTTTAGCTTCGGTTAAAGCATTGATTTCTGCAAGGCCAAGAGGCAATAGAAAGTCAATTTGCTTATCAAGGCATAATTTCAATAGTTCGTGGGCAAAAGTTGGATTTGCTGCTGTTGGGATGGTATTGTAATTTGCTGAAAGGAAACTTGGCACCTCTTCAGAGGTTGCGAAAATAATTTCAAACTGGGTATTCAATATTTTGGACAGCCTTTGTGCCAAAGGTCTGGTTCCAAAAGTGATTAAGAGCTTTTGCATATTAATAGATTAGTCCGTCGCGCATATGAATGGTACGGTCGGAAATTCTTGCTAATTCTTCGTTATGGGTTACAATGATAAAGGTTTGCTGCATCTTATCTCGCAGGTCAAAGAACAGCTGGTGTAGTGCTGTAGCATTTTCAGAGTCTAGGTTTCCCGAAGGTTCATCAGCTAAAATCAGTGTAGGATTATTAATAAGTGCTCTTGCGACTGACACTCTTTGTTGCTCACCACCAGACATGGCTGCTGGCTTATGATTTGCGCGATGTGCTACTCCTAAAATATCGAGGAGTTCCATGGCTCTTTTTTCGACATTTTTTTTATCCTGACCAGCGATGAATCCTGGGATGGACACATTTTCCAGAGCCGTAAATTCAGGTAGCAGATGGTGGAATTGAAACACAAAACCGATATGTTGGTTTCTAAAATCACTTAGTTTTTTTTCATTGAGGGCAAATACATCTTCTCCTTCGATCAGGACGGTTCCTTGATCGGGTTTATCGAGGGTTCCAATAATATGGAGTAAGGTACTTTTTCCGGCGCCGGAGGCTCCTACGATGGATACGATTTCGCCTTTACGGACAGAAATGCTAACGCCTTTTAGGATTTTGAGGTCGCCATAGGACTTAAAAATATTATTTGCCTTTAAGATCATAATGCGAAAATAATAAAAAACAAAAACATGTGGTTGCAAAGGGCAGATAATATCGGGGAATCAAAAAAGAGATGACAATTTAATCGTAATAATAACTTGTCCCTTCCGAATAAATACGCTATTTTTACAGCAAATTTTTTTATCAATGAACATTCACGAATATCAAGGAAAAGAAATACTTAAGAGTTTCGGTGTAAGAGTACAAGAAGGTATTGTTGCTGAAACCCCAGAGCAAGCTGTTGAGGCTGCAAAGAGAATGAAAGAAGAATTCAACTCGGATTGGGTTGTGGTAAAAGCACAGATCCATGCGGGTGGCCGTGGTAAAGGTGGTGGTGTTAAATTAGCTAAAAACCAAGATGAGGTATTGCAACGTGCAACAGACATCATTGGCATGCAGTTAGTGACTCCACAGACTGGTCCAGAAGGTAAAAAAGTTAACAAGGTTTTAATTGCGCAGGATGTTTACTATCCTGGAGACAGTGAGACTAAAGAATTCTACATGTCTGTTTTATTAGACCGTGCAACAGGTCGTAACATCATTATGTACTCTACAGAAGGTGGTATGGACATCGAGGAAGTTGCTGAGAAAACTCCACATTTAATTTTCAAGGAAGAGATTGATCCTAAAGTAGGACTTCAAGGATTCCAAGCACGTAAGATTGCATTCAACTTAGGTTTATCAGGTGCTGCGCACAAGGATATGGTTAAGTTTGTTGCTGCCTTATACAAAGCATACGATTCAATTGATGCTTCCATGTTTGAGATCAACCCTGTATTAAAAACTTCAGACGATAAAATTCTTGCAGTAGATGCGAAAGTAAACTTGGATGAGAACGCATTATACCGTCATCCAGAAATTGCTGCATTACGTGATATTACCGAAGAGGATCCTACAGAAGTAGAAGCTGGAGAATTCAACTTAAACTACGTTAAACTTGATGGAAACGTAGGATGTATGGTAAACGGTGCTGGTTTAGCGATGGCTACTATGGACATCATTAAAATCGCTGGTGGTGAGCCTGCAAACTTCTTAGATGTTGGTGGTACTGCAAATGCTGAAACAGTAAAAGCTGGTTTCAATATTATCTTAAAAGACCCTAACGTAAAAGCTATTTTGATTAACATCTTTGGTGGTATCGTTCGTTGTGACCGTGTTGCTCAAGGTGTTATCGATGCATATAACGAAATCGGAAATATTCCAGTTCCAATTATCGTTCGTTTACAAGGTACAAATGCTAAAGAAGCTAAAGAATTAATCGATAATTCAGGCTTGCAAGTGTACTCTGCAATCTTATTGAAAGAAGCTGCAGAACTTGTAACTAAAGTATTAGAAGAAGGAAAATAATTCTTTCCACACAAAAAAAAGAGCGGGCTTTTTAAAAGAAAGACCGCTCTTTTTTTTTAGTATTTAGTAGTTAGTATTTAGTAGTTAGACTTTTCTATAGTTTCCTATTAGACTTTACTATAGTTTCCTAATTGGCTTTCCTATAGTTGATTATTAGGCTATTATATAGTTTCTTCAACTATCATTTTTCCGTCATAGGTCTAAATACTCTATACTAAATACTAAATACCAAATACTATTTAGATTATTAGGCTATTATATAGTTTCTTCAACTATCATTTTTCCGTCATAGGTCTAAATACTCTATACTAAATACTAAATACTAAATACTAAATACTAAATACTAAATACTATTTAGATTATTAGACATTACTAAAGTTTCTTCAACTATCATTTTTCCGTCATAGGTCTAAATACTCTATACTAAATACTAAATACTACCCAGTAAATACTACTTTTGTAATAGACAAAAAGAAATGATTATGACAACATCTACTTCAGATATTTCTCGGGAGAAGTCGGGCAAGTTATTTGAAAAGGCTAAGGAATATTTTCCTGGCGGTGTAAACTCTCCTGTACGCGCATTCAAATCTGTTTATGGAACGCCATTGTTTATCGAGCGTGGTGATAAGGCTCATTTATGGGATGCTGATGGGAATGAATTTATTGATTACTGTTGTTCATGGGGTCCATTGATCCTAGGGCATAACACTCCGGAGATTCGTGAAGCCGTTCAAGAGCAATTAGGTAAAGGCTTAAGTTTTGGAGCCCCTACTGCCCTGGAAAATGATCTTGCAGAATTGATCTTGAGCAATAATAAAAAGATTGAGAAAATTCGTTTTGTAAGTTCAGGAACAGAGGCGGTGATGTCTGCGATTCGTTTAGCGCGAGGATATACCAAAAGAGATAAAATCGTAAAATTTGAAGGTTGTTACCATGGTCACTCCGACTCCCTATTGGTGAAGGCAGGATCAGGATTAGTAACCTTTGGTGAGACCTCATCTGCAGGGGTTCCAAAGGCATTTGCTGATGAAACCATTGTAATTGCATTAAATGATAAGGAAGCTTTAAAGAAAGTATTTGCAGACTTTAAAGATCAAATTGCAGCTGTAATTATTGAAGGAGTACCTGCCAATAACGGGTTATTAATTCAAGATAAGGATTATATTCATTTCCTAAGAGATATTACCAAGGAGAACGGAACTTTATTGATTATGGATGAAGTGATCACCGGTTTCCGTTTAGGCTTTGAAGGAGCATCCAAGTATTATGACATTCAACCGGATATTTTGACTTATGGAAAAATTATCGGTGGCGGAATGCCAGTTGGTGCATATGGAGCTTCTAAAGAATTAATGGGATGTATCTCTCCAGATGGTTCTGTTTATCAAGCTGGAACTTTATCAGGAAACCCCGTTGCTATGGCAGCTGGTATTGCAGCCTTACAAATTCTAGCTCAACCAGGGTTCTATGAGAAATTAGAAAAAACAACTCAAGCATTTGTGAATGAGTTACGTTCATTCATTGAAGAGAATGGATTTGAAGTAAGCATAACCACGATAGGTTCCATTTTCTGGTTCGCATTTACAGATAAGGAAAAAATCCAAAGAGCGGATGAAATCGATCCAGCCTCAATGGAAAAATATAAAGTCATGCACAGAGAATTATTGAATAGAGGGATTTATTTTGGACCTTCAGGATACGAGGTAGGCTTTATTTCTGCGGCACATACAGAAGATGACATTAAAAAAACTTTAGTTGCTATAAAAGAAGCGTTACAGATTGTTTTTCAATAAAAGCTAAACAATTTACCTTTATATTTGTTTAAATATTATAACAAATTCGACTAAATATTAATTAAGAGATGAGAACAATCAAATCAGCATTGGCAGTATTAGCTGCAACAGCGGTACTTGCATCCTGTAATACTCCTACAAAAAATCAAGAAGGAGAAGTTAAAGACTCAACAGCATTAGCGGATTCAGTAGGTTCAATTGCAGTAAACCCACTTCAACATGCGAAAGATTTTCCAGGTGCTACCTTGAAAATTTCTTCATTGACTTCTGAAAAATTAGGAACAGACTCTGCGAAGATCACAGTTAAATATGATGTTCAAAACTTCAAATTGACAGAACAAACAGAGCATACTCACCACATGGCTAATTCACATGATGGTCAACATATCCACTTTATTTTGGATAACACACCTTATGTAGCTTTATATAAACCAGAACATACATTTACAGTTCCTGTAAATTCTGAGCATTATTTAATGTCTTTCTTGTCTCGTTCATTCCATGAGTCATTGAAAACTGCAGATGCTTCTAAATTGGTTAAATTTAAAGTTGAAGCTGATGGTAAGATCACGGAACTTCCTGGTCCAACTGAACCATCAATTTTCTATAGCAGACCAAAAGGTGACTATAAAGGTGAAGAAACCAAATCTTTATTGTTAGACTTCTTTGTTTCGAATGCAACATTAGGTGCTGACAGCTACAAAGTAAAAGCAAACATCAACGGTCAAGATTTCACTTTGGATCAATGGGTTCCTTATGAAATCCTTAACTTACCTCTAGGTGAAGCAACTGTTAAATTAACTTTAGTTGATAAAGACGGTAATGCAGTAACTGGAGATAATGTTTCAGTAGAAAGAAAAATCAACTTACTTGAAAAATAGGGGTTGAAGATACCTTATCATACAAAAAAGGGGATAAATCTTAATTTATCCCCTTTTTTGTATGATAGATTTGAGTATTGAGATGTGAGATTTGCGATATTAGAAAGACATTGAAACGGAATATAGATTTCTCAAAAAATTCGACTTGTTAGGTCTGATGTTTACTATCTAACTTCTCAAATCTCATATCTCAAATCTATACTCTCATATCTCACATCTTACATCTCATATCTCCCCCACTAGAAGCCTACGGATTTCAGGTTTAAACCTGCTTTTTCGTCGAGTCCAAACATTAGATTCATATTTTGAACTGCTTGTCCGGAAGCTCCTTTTAGTAAGTTGTCTGTAATATTTAGAATAAGTAATTTATCGCCATGTTTTTCCAGATGGATGATACTTTTATTGGTATTAACGATTTGTTTGATATCAATATTAGCTTTCGACACATGGGTAAAAGGATGTCCGGCATAATAAGACTCGTAAAGCTCATAAGCTTCCTCCTCTGTCAGATCAGAATCCACGTAGATAGCGGAGAATATTCCTCTTGGAAATGCTCCTCTTTGCGGGATAAAATTAATCTTCTGTGCTGCTCTTTCAAGCAATGAGCCATTGCCAGCTGGAAGAAAATCCGACTGCAATTGATTCAAGGATTCAGAGATCTCTTGAAGGTGTTGATGCTCGAATGATTTATATGCTGACAAGTTATTACTTCTCCAAGAAAAATGCGAGGTTGCAGACGGTTTTTGACCTGCTCCAGTAGAACCTGTAGTTGCATTTACATGAATTTGATTTGGCAACAATCCTTTACTAGCCAGTGGCAATAAAGCCAATTGAATATTGGTTGCAAAGCATCCTGGATTGGCGATATATTGAGCAGAAACTATTTCAGATTTATTCAATTCTGGCAGTCCGTAGACAAAATTCTTACCTTGATATTCTGTATTAGCTTTTAAGCGATAGTCTTGGGACAAATCGATAATCTTGACAGCAGAATCAATTGGGTTTGCATCCAAAAACTTGCGTGCATCGCCATGTCCGACACATAAAAACAAAACATCGATATTAGAATGAAAATCAGAGGAGAAAGTTAAATCAGTATCTCCGAATAAATCATTATGTACATCTGAGAGTTTGTTACCTGCATTAGAGGCGCTATTAGCGAAAATAATATCCACGTTTGGATGATAGATTAAAATCCGAAGCAATTCACCTCCGGTATAACCTGCCGAACCAATAATTCCAACTTTAATTTTTTCCATTATGATATAATCAGTCAATATTAAACAAAAAACCAAGGAGCCTAGTGATGCTACCTTGGTTTGCAAAAAGATTTTTAAATATGTAAAGGGCGATTAGCCTTTGTTATTTACTTTGTGCCAAATGATGGTTTGGTTACCGAATATTTTTGAGAAACCTTTTACATCATCACCAGTATAGCCTTTGTTCATTTCACCGTAAGATCCGAACTTATTGGACATCAAATCATGTTCTGATTCAATACCTAGGATCGTAAAGCGGTAAGGGTGTAGTTCAATGAAAACGCGTCCAGAAACTGTCTCTTGAGAGCTTTGTAAGAAAGCTTCCATGTCACGCATAACAGGGTCATGCATTTGACCTTCGTGCATATAGTTACCATAGAAAGCTGCCAATTGATCTTTCCAAGAAAGTTGCCATTTGGTTAAGGTATGTTTTTCCAATGCATGGTGTGCTTTGATTAGAATCACAGGACCAGCAGCTTCAAAACCAACACGACCTTTAATACCAATAATGGTATCTCCTACATGGATATCGCGCCCGATTCCATAAGGTTGAGCAATAGCTTGAAGTTCTTGAATCACTTTCACCGGATCCATTTTAACACCATCCAATGCTACTGGCTGACCTTGTTCAAAATCAACAGTGATTTTACGAGGTTCAGTCGAGGTAACAGGAGTTGGCCAAGCTGATTCAGGTAAGTATTCATTGGAGGTTAATGTTTCAGCACCACCTACGGAAGTACCCCATAAACCTTTATTGATTGAATATTTTGCTTTATCTGCTGAATACTCTACTCCGTGTGAATTTAAGTAATCGATTTCCGCTTCACGAGATAGTTGTAAATCGCGGATTGGAGTAATAATTTCTACACCAGGAATCAAGGTTTGGAAGATCATATCGAAACGAACTTGATCATTTCCAGCACCAGTTGAACCATGTGCTACACATTCAGCACCTATTTTCTTTGCGTAGTTTGCGATAGCAGTAGCTTGACAAACACGTTCAGCAGAAACTGAAAGTGGATAGGTTGCATTTTTCAATACATTACCAAAGATTAAGTATTTGATAGTATCTTGGTAATAGTCTTCAGTTTCATCAATCGTAGTATGCGATTTAACGCCTAATTCATAGGCTCTTTTTTCGATATTTTTTAATTCTTCTTCGGAAAAACCACCTGTATTTACAATTACGGAATGTACTTCTAATCCTAAATCACGTGAAAGATAAATACAACAGAATGATGTATCTAAACCTCCACTGAATGCTAAAACTACTTTTTTCATTTTATAACGATTAATATGCTGATGACAACAAAAATAATAAATTAAAAACCTTTCACTGGTTTAATCCCGACAGGAATTACCGCAGCGACCATTTTTTTAGTTGATCTCCAAAGCTTAGCTTCAATTCTTTTAAGCAGGGATTGTTTTTTGGAGATTCTATCCAGGCGTTCTTTAGCTTCGGCTTTACGCAGGATTTTTTCTTTCAATTCCTTTTCTTTTTCTACTGGATCCCAAAGCATAGCTGTACACATACAGTTTTTACGATCTTTGGAGACTAAGATGTCAAAGTTAACACAAGATTGACAACCTTTCCAGAATTCTTCATCTTGGGTCAATTCAGAATAGGTTACAGGTTCATAACCCAGGTCTGAATTAATTTTCATGACAGCTAATCCGGTAGTAAGGCCAAATATTTTGGCATTTGGATATTTCTCTCTCGACAATTCGAAAACTCTTTTCTTAATAGCTTTAGCTAAACCAACTTTACGGTAAGTTGGGCTCACGATCAAGCCAGAGTTAGCAACATAATCGCCATGGCTCCAGGTTTCGATATAACAGAATCCAGCCCAAGTACCGTCCTTATGTAAAGCGATTACAGCCTTTCCCTCTTCCATCTTACGCGCCACATATTCTGGTTTTCTACGTGCGATACCCGTTCCACGAGCCTTTGCAGACTCGAACATTTCATTACAAACCTCTTCGGCATACTTCACATGGTTTGCCGTTGCTGGAATAATTAAAAAATCTGAGATTGTCATTTAATAATGTCGACCTAAAAAATAAATACCAAAGTATTTGAACTAACTAATCTAAATTGAATATCACTCACCGAGCTGGATGAATGACAAAATGGGAAGTTTGCCTGCCTCGTTATCAAGCTCGAGGCAGAATAGGTCGTCGGAATCGAAGAACTGGACAATTAAATCGGCGCATTGCACAATATGTTCTGATGCCAAGCTTTATGCAAGCTTGAACCATAGAATTCATATATAACTTGTTACAATACATCTCTTTTTTGTCTTTATATACTTAGTGATCAGACTGCGCAAAAGTAAACAATTATTTTTTTCTTTTATGCAATATGATTGTAGTTTTTTTATTTATAAAACAAATAGGTCCAAACTTCATTGAAAACCTTTCAATCAGACTTTCCAATTATTGAAACGTTTAAAATCTTTCATTGTTTTGTAAGATTTGAATTGAGCATGAGGTATTTGCTACAATATTTAAATAAAAGCGTAATTTTGCATCAAATTAAAAAATCATGGTTGGTCCAAGTATCTTTTTTTACGCATTATTTGTTATTCCGTATATCCTTTTTATGTATTGGCTAGTGAAGCAGGATAAGAAGAAATACATATGGGGAGTTATTGTGATTACAGTTGTTGCTATTTTTGGTTTGGTAGTTTCTCAACGTGCGAGCAAGATTGCTGTAGAAAACTATAAACAACATCAGATCGATGCACGTGAAATCGAAGCTGAAGAAAGAGCAGATAGCTTAAAACAGAAATAATTCATTTTTCGAATATAAAGTAAAAGGGCAATAGAAAATTCTATTGCCCTTTTACTTTATACCTAAATTTCTTATTTGGTAATACCTTCCAATTTAAATAAGAAAGCATAGTTTAAGGCAACATCCTTCAGAAAGTCGAATCTTCCTGAGGCACCACCATGGCCATAATCCATATCTGTTTTCAAAAGGATAACATTGTCTCCTTTTTTGGTAGCTCTCAATTTAGCCACCCATTTCGCTGGTTCAAAATATTGCACCTGACTATCATGAAGACCTGTTGTAACCAATAAATTTGGATATTCTTTGGCTTCAATATTTTCATACGGAGAATAAGATTTCATATAATCATAAGCATCCTTATTATTAGGATTTCCCCATTCATCGTATTCATTGGTTGTCAAAGGAATGCTTTCATCCAACATGGTATTTACAACATCTACAAAAGGTACTTGCGCAATAACCCCATTCCAAATTTCAGGAGCCATATTTATCACTGCACCCATCAATAAACCACCAGCACTACCACCATTTGCATAAAGATGCTCTTTGGCTGTAAAATTCTGAGCAATCAGATACTTACCACAATCGATAAAGTCGGTAAAAGTATTTATCTTTTTCATCATTTTACCATCTTCATACCATTGTCTTCCCATTTCTTCACCACCACGAATATGCGCTATCGCATAAATAAACCCACGATCCAATAACGATAAACGCGAGGAGCTAAAGCTAGGATCCATAGAGCTACCGTAAGACCCATAAGCATACAATAGCAATGGCGCTGAACCATCTTTCTTGACTCCTTTTTTATACACGATGGAAATTGGAACCTCTGTTCCATCCGTAACCATTGCCATTACCCTTTCAGTCACATAATTTTCCTGATCATAACCTCCTACAACCTCTTGCTGTTTTAGAAGATTTTTGTCCTTGGTCTTCATATTATAAGCAAAAGTGGAAGAAGGAGTTACCAATGAGGTATATCCATAGCGCAAAGTATCTGTATTATATTCTGCATTGGTACTAGGGTAAACGGTATAAGCCGCTTCACCAAAATCTAAATAATGTTGAGAATTATCTTTTAGATTTCGGATTGCCAATTGGGTTAAACCCTTTTTTCTCTCAGCAATTGCAATATAATTTGCAAATTCATCAATTCCTTCAACCAAGACATCGGCTCTGTGCGGAATAAATTCTTTCCAATTTTCTTTTCCAGTCTTATCCAAAGGAGTTTCCATCACTTTGAAATTCTGCGCATTATCATTTGTAACTATGAGGAATTTATCTTCCAAAGGAGTTACATCATATAATACATTTTTCATCCGCGGCTGAAATATCTTGAAATCAGTATTAGGTTCATCAGCTTTAATATATCTAGTTTCCGAACTTAAGGTTCCACCGGAATAAATTAATATGTATTTATCATTCTTGGACTTTGAAACACCAATGTAATTGGTATTATCTTTTTCCTCATACACTACCGCATCAGACTCACTTGCAGTACCAAGGGTATGACGCTTTATTTTTTCACTCAATAAGGTTACAGGATTCTTCGAGGTATAGAAGATTGTTTTATTGTCCGATGCCCACACCGCCGGACCAGAAGTACGAATGATTTTATCTTTTAACAATTCACCTGTTTCCAAGTTCTTGATATGGATCACATACTCTCTTCTAGAAACGGTATCAACCGAATATGCCAACAATTTGTTATCTGGACTGACTGATGCTCCGCCAAGAGCATAATAAGGGAAACCTTCAGCTAATTTATCGACATCCAATAGAATTTCTTCAGTAGCTTCCAAGCTTCCTTTTTTACGGCAGAGCTTATAATATTGCTTTCCTTCATCTGTTCTTTGGTAGTAATAATATCCATTCTTTAAATAAGGCACACTTTCATCAGCTTCTTTAATACGGCCTTTCATTTCTTTAAAAAGTAGATCTTGAAAAGGTTCAGTATCCTTCATCATCGCTTCGTAATACTTATTTTCTGCATCCAAATAAGATATAACCTTTGAAGAATCAGGTCCTTTTTTGAAATAATCTATCATCCAATAATAGGGGTCAGAAACAGTGTCACCATGGATAATACGATTATGGGGAATTAATTCAGCTACAGGTGCCGTAGCATCAGGCCACTTCACAGCCTCTTTTGTTGTTTTGTTATCTGAAGAACAAGAAGAAATCATGATAGACAATATTAAACCAATTACAATTTTATCTTTCATATAATTTAGTTAATGACGGTTAATAATTGACTCAAAATAAGATAAAATTTTTGTGATTTTAGATTAATTAACAAAAGCATCTAGTTGAAAATATTAAATTTGTCGAATTATAATCTATAAAAGTATGATAGGAACAAACAAATTTCTGTGCTATTTGGCGTTAGGAATTCTTCCAACCCTTGGATTTAGCCAAGATAAAACTCCCCCACCTGCAAACTGGTATAATCTAGATTTTCAAAAAGATGGATATATGGGGATTAGTACCGAAAAAGCACAAGAGCTTTTAAAAGGTCGAAAAGCAAGTCCAGTAGTGGTAGCCGTGTTGGACGGTGGTGTCGATATTCAACATGAAGATCTTAAAGATGTATTATGGACCAACCCAAAAGAAATCCCTGGAAACGGAAAGGATGATGATGGCAATGGCTACATCGACGATGTACATGGTTGGAACTTTATCGGCGGTAAAGACGGTAAAAATGTGGATCAAGATAATTTAGAGGTAACTCGTTTAATTCGCATCTATGAGCCGAAATACATTTCTGTATTACCTACTACGCCACTTTCAGAAAAAGAAAGAAGAGAGTTTGTGGCATATCAAAAAATGATAACTGACTATACTTCCAAAATGGAAGAAGCTTCCTTCGGAAAGTTAAACTATGGAAAGCTGAAAGAAGAGGTTGATGCAGTGGTTAAGAAAATTGGTAAAGAACCAAAGGATATCAACAAAGCAGATTTAGATGCTTTCCAACCAGAAGGCGATCGTCAGAAAATGGCGATTCGGATTGCGAAGAAAGAACTTGACACTGGAACATTTGAAAAATTCTATACAGACATCTCTGATGCTGTTAAATATTTCACAGATCAAGCAGATTTTCATTTAAACAAAGAATTTGATCCAAGAGGTATTGTTGGAGATGATTATGAAAATGCGAACGAACGTAATTATGGGAATCCAGATGTAAAAGGACCGGATGCCGAGCACGGTACGCACGTTGCTGGTATAATTGGTGCAAAACGTAATAATAACCTTGGTGTAAATGGGGTTGCTGATAATGTTCAAATTATGGCAGTTCGTTTAGTACCTAATGGTGATGAGCGCGATAAGGATGTTGCAAATGGTATTCGTTATGCAGTGGATAATGGCGCTAGAGTTATTAATATGAGCTTTGGTAAAGGTTATGCTTACAATAAGAAAGCTGTTGATGAGGCTGTTAAGTATGCAGAATCTAAAGATGTATTATTAGTACATGCAGCAGGAAATGACTCACAAGACAATGATATTGAGAAGAATTTCCCGACCAAATACTTTACTGACAGCGTGGATGCAGTAGTTGGTGAAGCAAAAAACTGGATTACAGTTGGTGCTACAGGTTTGAAACAAGACGCTGATTTATTAGCAGATTTTTCAAACTATGGTTACCGCAGTGTTGATGTTTTTGCACCTGGTGTAAAAATCAATTCAACTATTCCTGAGTCAAAATACAAAGAGAACCAAGGTACAAGTATGGCTGCACCAGTTGTTGCTGGTTTGGCTGCCATGATTCGTGCTTATTATCCATCTTTGACTGCAGAACAAGTTAAAGAAGTGATTATGAAGAGCGTGACTAAGGTAGACCAAAAAGTAAAAGTTAAAAAAGACGGTGCTACTAAGCGTGTTTATCTGGATGAGATCAGTGTTAGTGGTGGAATTGTGAATGCTTATAATGCAATTGTAGAGGCTAATAAATTAGTTTCGAAAAAAAAGTAAAAAAATGTTAAATTTTTCACAATATTGCTAAGTATCTTGCGTTTAATTAGAAAAACAAGATGCTTATGGTCGAAAACTCTACTAAAACAAAAGAAGTAAATTACGAAGGTCAAATTTCAGGTATCATGCAAGACGCAAATCTTGAGTTATCATTCGAGGAAAAAATCAAAAGTTGCATACAGCAGTTGTCTAAAGATCCAGAAGACAGAACAATAGAAAATATCCTCAATTATTCAAAGACCTTACGTAACTTATAATAACGAAGCCATTCTTAGAAAAGAGTGGCTTCGTCTCTTTTCCAGCATTCTTCCGCCTTAAACCTTTCGCCTGTACTTGGAATATTAGTATCTTTGTTTATGCTAATAAAAGAACGTTACAAGGCTTTTGTTGAATATTTTTCTACCCATAATCCGGATGCACAAACTGAACTGAATTACGGTAATCCCTTTGAATTACTGATTGCAGTAATTTTATCGGCTCAATGTACTGACAAGAGGATCAACCAGGTCACTCCTGCCCTTTTCGAAAGATATCCAGATCCGGAATCATTGGCTGCTAGTTCACCCGACGAGGTATTTACTTACATTCGATCCGTTAGTTATCCAAATAGCAAAGCGAAGCATTTGGTTGGAATGGCTCAAAAGCTATTAAGTGAATTTAATGGTGAAATCCCTGAAAAGGTGGAAGATTTAGTCAAGCTACCTGGAGTTGGACGAAAAACCGCCAATGTTATCTCATCGGTTGTATTTCATAATCCAGCGATGGCGGTTGATACTCATGTGTTTCGTGTTGCGGATCGCATTGGTTTAACAAGTAGAGCAACGACGCCTTTGGCTGCAGAAAAACAATTGGTAAAACATTTGCCAAAAGATACGATAGCTGTTGCGCATCACTGGCTGATCCTGCATGGCCGTTATATTTGCTTAGCTAGAAGTCCTAAATGTGACATCTGCCCTATTAGCTACTTCTGCAAATACTTTGAAAAGAACAAAAAAGCAAAAGCAATCCTAAAAGATTAACATATTCAATTCACACTTTAGATTCAATAGCCCATAAAAACTATTATTTTTAGAGAATAAAATATTATAACTAATTTTTTTAGCATTTTATTTGTAGATTTCAATATTATAAATTATTTTTGACAACGTTATACTAAAAATATGAGCAACTCAGACAAATTAAAAGCATTACAGCTTACTTTAGATAAATTAGAAAAGAGCTACGGAAAGGGAACCATCATGAAGTTAGGTGATTCTGCTGTAGAACCAATTGAAGCTATTTCTACTGGTTCATTAGGTTTAGATATCGCATTAGGTATTGGTGGAGTTCCAAAGGGTCGTATCATTGAAATCTATGGTCCAGAATCTTCTGGTAAAACTACTTTAGCTACTCATATCGTAGCTGAGGCTCAGAAAAAAGGTGGTATTGCAGCAATCATCGATGCTGAACATGCTTTTGATAAATATTATGCGCAAAAACTAGGGGTTGATATTGAAAATCTATTGATTTCACAACCTGACAACGGTGAACAAGCCTTAGAAATTGCAGATAACTTAATCCGTTCAGGAGCAATTGATGTTATTGTGATTGACTCAGTAGCGGCATTGGTTCCTAAAGGCGAGATTGAAGGTGAAATGGGAGAATCTAAAATGGGTCTTCAAGCTCGTTTGATGTCGCAAGCACTACGTAAATTGACAGGTACAATCGCAAAAACAAACTGTTGTTGTATTTTCATCAACCAATTACGTGAGAAAATCGGTGTAATGTTTGGTAACCCAGAAACAACTACTGGTGGTAATGCATTAAAATTCTACGCTTCGGTGCGTTTAGATATTCGTCGTACATCACAAATCAAAGATTCTGATGAGGTATCTGGTAACCGTGTGAAAGTGAAGATTGTTAAAAACAAAGTAGCACCTCCATTCCGTATTGCAGAATTTGATATCATGTTCGGTGAAGGTATTTCTAAAGTTGGGGAAATCATTGACCTTGGGGTGGAATATAACATCATTAAAAAATCAGGTTCTTGGTTTAGCTATGGTGACACTAAATTAGGTCAAGGTCGTGATGCTGTAAAAACTTTATTATTGGATAACCCTGATTTAATGGATGAATTAGAGACAAAAATCAGAGCTGAAGTTAGTGGGGTTGATTTAGATCAGGCAGCTATCAAAGACGAAGATTAATTAGAATCATTTTTTACAATAACTCCTCTAGGTTTCAAAAAAAGGAGTACATATTGAAACAGTAACCCCAAAGGGTTGCTGTTTTTTTTGTGCCTTCAATTCAAGCAATGTAAAAATGGCTGTACAATCCAGAATCTTAATAAATAGAAGGATGATTTTTCATAAATTTACCTATCAACTACATCTAACCAAATGTTACCATGAGTTTTAACAGAAGAAATTTTCTAAAAGGCCTGGGATTAATCGGATTGGGCGCAAGTACCCCAGCTTATGCTGAAAAGGTGCTGATTAATCAAAATGAAGCTTTTTCATTTGCTTGTCCCCCCTACTTACAAAACCTTAGCGCCAATGCCATTACAGTTTGTGCTATATTCAATAAACCTTGTTTAGCATGGGTGGAAGTTTTGGATGCAAATAATAATACAGTAAAATCCATTTATCAGGTTGAGGATGGAATGCGAAATGCCAATACTGAACTTTTCAAGTTCAGGCTGGATATACCTGATGGAAAATTAAATTATAAGGTAGTAGCCAAGGAAATCACAAAATTTGAACCTTATAAAATTGAATACGCTGGAACCATACAATCGGATCCTATTCAAATAGCAGTACCTCAACCAAAACAGGATAGTATCCAGTGCCTGATTTTAAATGATATTCATGAGGAAAAGGATAGTTATGCTTATCTGTATGATAAAAGCCAGCTAAGCAAAAAGGATTTGGTTTTTCTGAATGGAGACTCTTTTCACTATGTAACCAATCAAGCAGATCTAACTGAGAAATTATTGAAGTCGGTTGGAAATAAGTTTGCAAGTAAGACTCCATTTGTCATGGTACGTGGGAATCATGAAACAAGAGGTAGTTTCGCAAGGGATTATAAAAAGTATTTTGATTATCCTGAGAATAAGTACTATCAAGCTTTCAGAATGGGACCTATCTTTTGGGTGGTATTGGATAGTGGTGAAGACAAACCTGACGACCATGAGGTTTATGGCGGAACGGTAGATTACGATAATTATCGACTAGAACAGAAAGACTGGTTAACGAAGGTTCTGAATTCAAAAGAACGAAGAGAGGCTAAACATACCTTGGTGGTAACACATATCCCTTTTCATCATTCAGACGATTGGCATGGAACGAAACATAACTTTGAATGTTTTCATGAAATATTGAATAATAACAAGGTTGACGCGGTTATCTCGGGACATACCCATAAATACAGTTTCCATCCACCCGATAATAACCATAATTATTATGTTATTATTGGCGGAGGACCTAAAGCTGGCAATAGAACTTATGTGGATATTACTGCTACTGGAAAAAATCTGTTAGTTTCCTTAAATCTTGATGATGGAAGTACAATCAATAGATTTTCTAAGAATGGATAATATGAATAACAAAAGCGGGCGGTCATTTAGAACCGTCCGCTTTTGTTATTATTCGATTGAAAAAAATGCGTTTAATTCGCTTAAGGTTTCTTCTGTTTTTAGGCTATCCTTAACAATGAGTCCTTTATTCAAAGCTATAATTCGATCGGCAGTTTCGACTGTATGAGATAAATCATGACTGGAAATCAAGATGGTAACATCCTTTTCGTCCTTTAATTTATTGATCAGCTTTTTGAGTCTAAACTGCGTGCTAGGATCTAGATTAGCGAAAGGTTCGTCCAAAATAATGAGTTCTGGATTCCCAATCAATGCCCCAACAATCCCTACCTTTTTCTGATTTCCTTTAGATAAATCCCGAACATAAACTTTCTTGTCCAACACCTCCTCATTAAAAAATTCTACATATTTTTCAATGGTGGAGTCAACATCATTCTTATTCATCCCTCTCAACTCGCCTAGAAAATAAAAATATTCTTCAGGAGTCAAATATCCAATCAAGAAGGTTTCATCGACAAAAGCTGTGGTAAACTTCTTCCATCCATCATGGCCATGAACAGGAATTCCATTCAAGGCTATCATCCCTGAATCAGGTTGAATCAAGTCAAGGATCAAGCTGAATAAGGTGGTTTTACCAGCACCATTGTTTCCTACCAAACCTATACTTTCCCCTTTTCCAATATGCAAATTTGGAATATTCAATACCTGAACTCCATTATAGCTTTTAACAATATCTTTTATTTCGATCATGTAATTTATGATTTCAATTCTAACAATTAATTATTTACTTCTTTAAAGCCAATCAGCATCTTATACTTATTATCACGGTATTTTTGAGCAATCCAGTTAAGAAAAAAATTTCTTAATGCAAACCCCACTAAGCCGAGTACAACGAGTACAATATTGGCTGCAGGGATTCCTGCAAATGTTTTGACTACAGCCCAAATAATAATCGGGATAAACAACAAGGGTAAGCCCACTAACCACTGGGCTGCTCCAGTCCCTTGGTAATTGAAATAGTTCCCATTGTCAAGATCTATTCTCTTCTTATTCATGGACCCAAAGTATAAAATAATGGGAATATTGATTCCAATATTATAAATAGCACATGAAATATTAATCCAAAATATAGTCCATCCAAAATATAGATATGGCGTACTCAATATCGATAATATGGCTACTGATATCATCATTAATAAGGCCTTAGATTCTAAGTAGAGTTTAATCGGCATATCCTGGGTCATCAACATGGAATAATAACTACTATCCCAAGCAGGAACAAATTGTCCAAAATTGATGATAAAGATTCCACTGATAAAGATCCCAACGAAAACTAGCATGGAGGAATTCTCAAATTGAGGGTTGGGATAAAAAATAATACCATAAGCCAGAAAGATCAAACAAACCAGAGTCACTTTACGCGCTCTTTTAGCTCTCCAAATTAACTTCAAGTCCAATTGAAGGAATGGAGCTAAAGCGCCAAAGCGGTTGGTCCAGGATAGATCATATTCCTTGTAAACAGTTTTTTCCTGCTGAAGGTAAGCATCTAGAAATAGATTTTTCTTAACATCAAAATATAGGAGAAAATAACTCAGTACAGCAATAATAACCGGAATAATGCACAGGATTGGATAATCCAGAATACTATTAAAGAGTTGGCCAAAGAGATCTGTAATTGAGAAAATCTTGAAATAGTCTAGTCCAAATAATATGAGGACAACGATCAAAAAAGGTATGACCTTCTTGAAGTTCGTGCTAAAGTTTTTCTGGATATATAGATTAAAATAGTTGACAAAATACTCAAATCCTTGTGCCGCAATAAACCATGCAAAAAGTTGCGTGTTTGAAAAATCGGTTACCCTGGAAGTAATGATCAAAAAAGGAACACTACTGATCAACAACAACCAATTACAAAAAGAGTAAGAAGCTTTTAATAAGGTATAATTTACAATGTTGCTTCTAGGGATATTTTGAATTAATAACGGCTTGATGTTGAGTAGCGGTAATTTCTGAAACATCAGTCTGATAAAAAAACTGAAGCAGAACCAGACCAAGAGAAATTTGTTGACAAAATAAATAGGTTCTTCATTTGGGTACAATTCTTTTACCATAAAATGCAAAGAGATCCCAAGGGTAAGAAAGGACACCAGGCAATATAATCCTAGAAATCCCAGCAAAATCTTAACGGATAACCCTTTTCCTAAATTAGCTGATCTAAAAAAGGACCTCCATTCTAAAACAAACAATCTTTTAAACATATACTGGTATAAGGAATGAAAAAGTTTACAATTTTGGTTAGCTTTCAAGTTAAATATAACCTTCTATGCTTCTTTAAATTAATAAAATTTTCAGCAATGAAGAAAAAATAAAAAGAAAAACGCCTTAGGAAATTCCTAAGGCGTTTTAAGTTTTTATTATATCCGAAGATTATTCTTCAGATAAGAATGGATAACGATAATCTACATCCGGATTGAATGTTTCCTTGATTGTTCTTGGAGACACCCAACGCAATAAGTTAATCATTGAACCTGCTTTATCATTTGTACCAGAACCTCTAGCACCACCAAAAGGTTGTTGACCTACTACTGCACCAGTACATTTATCATTGATATAGAAGTTACCAGCTGCATTACGTAAGTAATGAGTAGCTTCTTCAATAGCATAACGATCTTGAGCAATGATAGATCCTGTCAAAGCATAGATTGAAGTTGTATCTACTAGTTTTAAGGTTTCTTCCCATTTCTTATCATCATATACATAAATTGTCAATACTGGACCGAACAATTCTTCTGATAAAGTTTCGTAATCACCTTTTTTAGCAACGATTACAGTAGGGTTGATGAAATATCCTTTAGATTTATCATAATCACCACCGATTACAACCTCTGCATCTTTAGATTCTTTTGCTCTATCGATATATTTAGTGATTTTATCGAAAGCTTTTTCATCGATTACAGCATTGATAAAGTTGCTGAAATCTTCAGTTCCACCAATCTTGAATGATTTGATATCACGCTCCATCATTGGCTTCAACTCTTTCCATAATGATTTAGGAATGTAAGCACGAGAAGCAGCTGAACATTTTTGTCCTTGGAACTCAAATGCTCCACGAACTAAAGCTGTGTTCAATACTTCGATATCAGCAGATGGGTGAGCTAAGATAAAGTCTTTACCACCTGTTTCACCTACGATACGAGGATATGTTTTATAGACATGAATATTTTCTCCGATAGTTTTCCAGATATCTTGGAATACACCTGTAGAACCTGTAAAGTGGATACCAGCAAAGTCTGGGTGTTTGAAGATTACATCACCAGCATCTGGACCTGATACATATACCAAGTTGATTACACCTGCAGGAACACCAGCTTCTCTGAAAATCTCCATCAATACATTTGCAGAATAAATCTGTGTATTAGCAGGTTTCCAAACAACCACATTACCCATCATAGCAGCACTTGTAGGTAAGTTACCCGCAATCGCTGTAAAATTGAAAGGAGTTAAAGCGAATACAAATCCTTCTAATGGACGTTGTTCTACTCTATTCCAAACATTTTTAGGGCTAATAGGAGGTTGTTGTTGATAGATCTCGCTCATGTATTTAACATTAAAGCGTAAGAAATCTGCGATTTCACATGCTGAATCAATCTCTGCCTGATAAGGGTTTTTCGATTGACCTAACATAGTCGCAGCATTCAACTTGTAACGATATTTCGTAGAAATCAATTCTGCAGCTTTCAAGAAGATCGCAGCTCTTTGCTCCCAAGGAAGGTTTTCCCAATCGTTCTTAGCAGCTAAAGCAGCATTGATCGCGTCTTTAATATCTGACTTTGAACCTTGGTTGAAATATCCCAAAACATGTTTATGATCGTGAGGAGGTGTAATTTTCACTTTCTTGTTCGTACGAACTTCTTCTCCACCAATGTACATTGGAATATCTAGCTCTGTTGCCCTTGCAGCAGCAATAGCTTCTTTTAACAAACTTCTCTCTTTTGTTCCAGGTGCATATGAGTAAACTGGCTCATTTGTTGGCGTTGGAACATTAAAAAATCCTTTTAACATAATTAAAAATTATTTTTTTGATTCATATAATACGCTAAACTCAAACAGCATAGCTATAAATTTTTAGTAAAATACTCCTTAAAACAGGTTTTAAGGCAGATACTTCAACTAATTTATTTCTTTCGAAGTTAATCAATATTGTATTGATTATTACAACATATCTCAACCGATTGTAAACATATTTTGTCCAATTTTAAAATAATTATAAAAAAGTAACCAAATAAACGTTTACCTATTTTGACCTAAATTAGCCTCAAATCAATTAAAACAATATCATTAAAGCATATTTTACTGGAAATCCCCTCCTCAATAACATCCTTAAAAACAGACTAGTAATTTATTTTTGAATAACACGTTTACTTAACTTTTGTTCATTCGTACAAAAGGAGATCAATCCAAATTTCAGTATAACAAAAAAGCGGTGGTCAGAATCTGACCACCGCTCAATATTTTCAATCTTATTGGGATTAACCTTTAGCAGCTTGATAACGTTTAGCAACATCATCCCAATTTACTACATTGAAGATCTCTTCTAAGTAGGCTGGGCGCTTATTTTGATATTTCAAATAATAAGCATGCTCCCATACATCAATACCAAAGATTGGAGTACCTTTAACTTCAGCAACATCCATCAATGGGTTATCTTGATTAGGAGTTGATACTACTGCCAATTTACCGTCTTCACCAACGATTAACCAAGACCATCCTGAACCGAATCTTCCAGCACCTGCTTCTTGAAGTTTCTTTTTCAAGTCTGCGAATGAACCGAAAGTCGCATTGATATCGTTTGCTAGATCTCCTGTAGGTTCACCACCTGCATTGGGACCTAATACTTTCCAGAACAAATCATGGTTCCAAACACCACCCGCATTGTTTCTTACTGCTGCAGGATATTTACTTACGTTCTTAAGAATTTCTTCTAAACTAAGGTTTTCAGCATCCGTGCCGGCAATAGCTTTATTTAAATTGTCTACATATGCTTGGTGATGGCGATCATGGTGAATGATCATTGTTTCTTTATCGATAGATGGTTCTAATGCGTCTGCTGGGTAAGGTAACGCCTCTAATTCAAATGCCATAACGTTTATATTTTATTTATTAATTATCAATATACGAATATAACAATTTATGACCGTTTTTGTTTGGATTCAGCTCCAATTTGTGGATAACTCAACGTTTATTACGAAAAAAAGACATCATCAGTTCTGCACAGTCTTTTTCCAGCACCCCTGATTGTATAATGGTCTTGGGATGAATGATTTTTTCATGGATACTGGAATAACCACGCTTCTCATCCCTTGCCCCATACACTATTTTACTGATTTGAGTCCAATAACTCGCTCCGGCACACATAACACAGGGCTCAACGGTGACATACAGCGTACAATCCTTCAAATACTTTCCGCCTAGATAGTTGGCCGCTGCAGTAAAAGCTTGCATCTCAGCATGTGCTGTTACGTCATTTAAACGCTCTGTCATATTATATCCCTTGCCAATGATTTTCCCATTGGATACTATAATAGCTCCAATCGGAATTTCATCTTCCTCAAAAGCCTTTCTTGCTAATTTTAAGGCCTCCTGCATATATTGCTCATCAATATTTGCTAGAGGTTGCTTTGGATCATCTTCAAAATTATAAACCTTCATTATTTTAATTTTGCGCCATTTGGCACCACACGTTCTACAGTTGTTAATATAATATCTCCATTCTCATCCTCAAACCCTGTTACAAGACATTCGGACATAAAATTGGCGATTTGTTTCTTTGGAAAATTAACAACTGCGACCACCTGTTTACCAAGGAGTTCCTCTTTGGAATAATGCTTTGTTATTTGTGCAGATGATTTCCGCGTTCCAATCTCAGGCCCAAAATCTACTAAAATCTGATAGGCAGGTCGTTTGGCTTTTGGAAAGTCAGCGACTTCTAGAATGGTACCAACACGCAGATCTACTTGTTCAAATTCGTCCCAGCTAATCAATTTCTCCATGTTTACAAGTTATAAGCTGTTTGATTCCAAATCTGCCAACTCTTTTGAAAGGGTAAAAATCACATAGTCCTTATTACGATGTAACCTTTTGGCTAAGCGTTCCAATAGTTCTTCCTCTTGTCCAGGGCTATATTTTAAATCCTCTTCGGAAAGATGGTTATATTTTCTCTTAAGTTTAAGTTTTAGTATAGGCCATTCAGTGGCACTGATCTTGAAATTATACATATTAATATGCGCTTATTGAATAAAAACTCCTAATTTAGTGTTTGCAATTAGTAAATATATAAATTTTTGATATGAAAAAAATCTTACTTGGATTAGCTGCCTTATTCTTTTGCGTTCAGGCCACGCAAGCACAATTATTGCCAAGCTTTAAACTAGGTATTAAAGGCGCAGTAAACTTCTCGAGCTTAAAGTCAGAAGGTAAATGGTTGAATTCAGATACAAAAGCTGGATTCCAAGCAGGTCTTTGGGGTCGTGTTGGTGTAGCTGGTTTCCACGTTCAACCAGAATTATATTATGCACAAAAGAAAGCAGGATATGAAACTGAAGACGGCGGAAATGGTGAAGCAACTTTCAAAAGTTTGGACTTACCTATCCTTTTGGGTACTAAAATTGGCTTAGGTCCAGTTGGAGTTCGCATCCAAGCAGGTCCAGTATTTTCATTTGCACAAGATGGAAAAGTAACTTTCAACTCTGTAACTGACGCAGATAGCTATAAAAAATCTTCAACAGGTATTATTGGTGGTGTAGGTGCTGACATCAGTAAATTCACAATTGACTTAAGATATGAGCATGGCTTGAATAATATCAGCAAGGAAAGCTCTCAATCTCAAAAAATTAGCATGTGGTCAATCGGTGTTGGATACGCCTTTTTATAAGAGACTTTAATAAAAATTTTAGGCCTGATTTGATAAAAATCAGGCCTATTTTTTTATCCCACATTAGAACCATTCTAAATTAGCCCTATTTTATACATAAATCTCATTTATATGTCATCAAATAGATAGATTTGCGTACTTAAATTAAATTCATAGTAATAATGAGTAAATCAAAGCCAGTATTAACATCTTCACTAGGGAAGAAACTAATCATGAGCTTGACGGGATTGTTCTTATGTACTTTCTTAATTGTTCACTTGATTGGTAACTTACAACTATTTAAAGATGATGCGGGGTATGCGTTCAACAAGTACGCTTATTTCATGACCCACTTTACCCCAATTAAAGTAGTCTCTTACTTACTTTATCTTTCAATCATTGTCCATGCAGTTTACGCCTTGATCTTAACGATGAAAAACAAGGCAGCACGTCCAATTGGCTACAATCAGTACGACGGAAAAGCGAACAGCGCGTGGAATTCTCGTAACATGGGAATCTTAGGTACTGTTCTATTAATTTTCATTGTTACGCACATGCAAAACTTCTGGTTCCAATACAAATTCGGAACAACGCCGTATGTAGAGTATCGTACAGAAGTAGCGACTGGTAATCAGGAAGTTATTAAACTTGATGATATGCCTTCGGACTACGTTGGATATACTGAATATCAGGATGGTGCTTATGAAGTGATAAAATCTAAAGACTTATACAGACAAGTAGAAGTGACTTTTAAAAATCCTTTACTAGTTGGTTTGTATATCTTAGGAATGGCTGCTTTAGCATTCCACTTAATCCATGGTTTCCAATCAGCATTCCAAACCATTGGATTCAATCACAGACGTTACAATGGAATTATCAGAACCATCGGTGTATGGGTATTCGGAATTATTATCCCTATCCTATTCGCATCAATGCCATTGTATTTTTATTTTGTTAAATAGGTTATTTACAGATTAAGCAATAGCAAGATCTTATAAATAAATAAAGGATATGTTAGATTCAAAAGTACCTTCTGGCCCTTTGGCCGAAAAATGGTCAAAACATAAATTTGAGATGAAGCTGGTTAACCCAGCCAACAAACGTAAATTCACTATTATCGTTGTTGGTACAGGGTTAGCAGGTGCATCTGCTGCCGCTGCATTAGCAGAACTAGGCTACAATGTTAAAACTTTCTGCTACCAAGATTCTCCAAGACGCGCGCACTCAATCGCAGCTCAAGGGGGTATCAACGCAGCGAAAAACTACCAAAATGACGGTGACTCGGTGTTCCGTTTATTTTATGACACCATCAAAGGTGGTGACTACCGCGCTCGTGAAGCAAACGTTTACCGTTTAGCGGAAGTTTCAGTTAATATTATCGACCAATGTGTGGCGCAAGGTGTTCCTTTCGCTCGTGAATATGGTGGTCTTTTAGACAACCGTTCTTTCGGTGGTGCTCAGGTATCCCGTACGTTCTACGCTCGTGGTCAAACTGGACAACAATTATTGTTAGGTGCTTACTCTGCACTTAACCGTCAAATCGAAACTGGTAAAGTAAAATCCTATACGCGTCACGAAATGCTAGATCTAGTAAAAATCGATGGCGAAGCTAGAGGGATTATTACTCGTGACCTAGTAACTGGCGAAATCGAAGCACACGAAGGACATGCTGTATTATTGTGTACTGGAGGATATGGAAACGTGTTTTTCCTTTCTACAAACGCAATGGGATGTAATGTTACTGCTGCTTGGAGAGCTCACAAACGTGGTGCTTACTTCGCTAACCCTTGTTATACGCAAATTCACCCTACTTGTATCCCTGTAACTGGTGACCACCAATCTAAATTGACTTTGATGTCAGAGTCTTTACGTAATGATGGTCGTGTATGGGTTCCTAAGACAATTGAATTAGCTGAAAAACTTCGTAAAGGAGAATTGAAGCCAAAAGATATCAAAGAAGATGATCGTGATTACTTCTTGGAAAGAAAATATCCTTCATTCGGTAACTTAGTACCTCGTGACGTAGCTTCTCGTAACGCCAAAGAAATGGTAGACGAAGGACGCGGTGTTGGTAAAACTGGTGTTGCTGTATTCTTGGATTTCGCAGAAGCTATCCAACGTCTTGGAAAAGATGTAGTTGAAGCGAAATATGGTAACTTGTTCGACATGTATTACCAAATCACGGACGAAAACCCTTATGAACAACCAATGCGTATCTACCCTGCTGTTCACTATACAATGGGTGGTGTATGGGTTGACTACAACTTGATGACTACTGTACCTGGTTTATACTGTCTTGGAGAAGCTAACTTCTCTGACCACGGTGCTAACCGTCTTGGTGCATCTGCATTAATGCAAGGTCTTTCTGATGGTTACTTCGTAATTCCTTACACTGTAGGTGATTACTTAGCGAAAATCGGAAACTTCAAACCAGTAGATAAAAACAATCCTGCGTTCGAGCAAACTCGTAAAGAAGTTGAAGAAAGAGTTAACAAATTATTATCCCTTAAAGGAAGTAAAACTGTTGATGATATCCACAAAAAATTAGGCCACATCATGTGGGAATACTGTGGAATGGCTCGTACAGCTGAAGGACTGCAAAAAGCTAAAGGATTAATCCAAGATCTTCGCAAAGAATTCTGGACGGATACGAAAGTATTGGGACAAAATGAAGAGTTGAACATGTCTTTGGAAAAAGCTGGTCGTGTTGCAGACTTTTTAGAATTAGGAGAATTAATGGTTGACGATGCTTTGAACAGAAATGAGTCTTGTGGTGGTCACTTTAGAGTGGAGTCACAAACTGAAGAAGGAGAAGCAAAACGTAATGATGATGAATACACATATGTTGCAGCTTGGCAATACAATGGTGATAACCAACCAGAGATCTTGCACAAAGAGCCTTTAGTATTCGAAAACGTTAAGTTAACACAAAGAAGTTATAAATAATGCCAAATGGCTTCTTGTGAAGCCATTTGATACTCAAAATTAATATCATGAGTGCACATATGAATTTAACGCTAAAAGTTTGGCGTCAAAAAAACTCAAATGACAAAGGTCAATTCGTGACTATCCAAGCTAAAGACATCGCTGATGATATGTCTTTCTTAGAAATGCTTGACGTTGTAAACGAAGACCTAACTCGTAATGGGGAAGACCCTATCTATTTTGATCATGACTGTCGTGAAGGTATTTGTGGAATGTGCTCCCTAGTGATCAATGGACGTCCGCACGGACCTAAATATGGTATCACTACTTGTCAGTTACATATGCGTTCTTTCCACGATGGACAAACAATCGTAATTGAACCTTGGAGAGCTTCTGCATTCCCAGTATTGAAAGATTTAGCTGTAGATAGAACTTCTTTCGATAGAATTCAACAAGCTGGTGGTTATATCAATATCAATACAGGTGGTCCTCAAGATGCCAACAACATCTTAATTCCGAAAAGAATTGCTGACGAAGCTTTCGAATCAGCTACTTGTATTGGATGTGGTGCTTGTGTAGCAGCATGTAAAAATGCCTCTGCTATGCTATTCGTATCGGCTAAGATTTCTCAATTTGCCCTTTTACCTCAAGGTCAAACGGAACGCTACGAACGTGCGCAAGCAATGGTAGACCAAATGGACGCTGAAGGCTTTGGTAACTGTACAAACACAGGAGCTTGTGAAGCAGAATGTCCTAAAGGAATTAAATTAACTAACATCGCAAGAATGAACCGTGAGTATTTTACGGCCAAATTCTTCCGTCAAGAAGACGTTCACCAACACTAAGGTCGAATTTCTCTATAAAACTCCTCGTAAAATTATTTGCGAGGAGTTTTTTATTTATATTTACCCATTAGTAACTGTAGATAAATGGGTAACAAAATAAGAATACTCTTACTTATCCTGACCGTATCTTTCCTTGCTACAGCCATCATGATTAATAAAATGGTAACCAAGGATGATATGTTAGAATTGGATACCAGAACACTTTCAAATAACATTCATGATTATGAGGAAATAGTAGACCACATTTATGCGGATTCTAACCTTATGAAGGCTTTTGTGAATGTTGAAGTCTACCCCTCCCAGGTACTCGATGTCACAAAGAAATATGGCGATAAATACAAGATATTCTTTTATATCTATAAAGATCATAAACCAATATTTTGGAGTAATAACATCTATGTCCCTCTAACCGATAGCGGAATCCAATCCGACGTTGTATTTGTCCGGGAAGACAATAGATCTTTTATAATCAAACGGAAAGCTTTAACCTCAAACACTTCCGTTCTTGCCCTGATCCCCATAAAAACCCATTTCTCAATCAGTAATGAATACTTGGTCAATCAATTCTTCACCGAATTGCTATCAACCAATAACCTTACAATTGCAGATTATACAGATACTGAAAATATTAAGAACATTTACAGTAAGAACGGTTCTTACCTCTTCTCTGTAAAACTTAATCCAGGCAAGCATGATAATATCTTTATGGATATCCAATTTATCTGTTGGATATTCGCTTCGATATGCTTTCTGATTTTGGTAAACAACATTTGTTTGATGATTGCCAAAAACGGAAAACCTTGGTTTTCACTCGCATTCTTTGCCTTTACCTTGGTACTGACCCGATATGTCGACCTCAATACCAACTGGTTGGCTTCTTCGTCCAGTATTGGGTTGTTCGACCCGAAGTATTATGCCTATAGCCCACTCCTACCAAACCTGTGGGGCTTCTTTATGACCACCCTCCTTGTAGGTTGGTTGGTATTCTATTTTAGAGCAATTCAACCTTATTTGAAAATCAATCTAAGAAAGTTATCACCTAATGTGGCTACCATAATTGGTTTAACTTCGATATTAGGAATATACTTTATTAGTAATCTCCTATTTTTCCACTTATCGACCCTGATTACGAATAGTACAGAAGTCACTCTAGATTTAACCAACCTGTTATCTTTTAACTCCTACAGCTGGTTGAATATATTGATCATGTGTATCAATATGGTCATCCTCCTGTATTTTATCGATACACTGGTTAATATCTTAAAATCCATTCTTCCTAATACAACTTCATTCCTCAACATTCAATTGATCGCTTTAGTATCGGCGATAATCTTGAATGCCATATTAGTTGGCGACAATACCTTTTTTAACATCTTCCTGGCCGGTATTATTATGCTTAGGGCATATAGCAAGCTCAAGGTGAATCTTGCTATGTCGACCTTTATTCTGACCTTGATCTTCCTTGCCTTTATGACTACTTCGGTTTACACCCGAAGCCTTGAAGCCAAAGTTGAAAGGGACATGCGGGTAACAGTGAATCAATTGGAAGCAGAGGACGACTTGAATGCTACAGCATTATTAGTGGAGCTGGAAAAAAAGATAATTGCTGATGAAGGACTGAGACAATCATTCGCAATAAGCCTACCGAATACTCAAATTGATATCATTAATGATTATATCAAGAACACTTATTTCGCAGGCTATTTATCCAAGTTTGAGTATAGCGGTTTTTATTATTACAATGATATTCCTTTAGGAAACTACGATAACAATAAGATTGATGAATATCGGGAAAAAGTAATCAATAAATCAACCAAGGTTCAGCAAACTGAACATTTCTATAGAGTTAGAAGTGATTTAGGGACGCATGAATATTTTCTCCAATTCGATATTCCTATTGATACCGCTGAGGACAAGGTAGTACAAGTTTTCTTGAACTTAAAAAATAGGGCCTATGGTACAGCAATGCCATATCCTGAAATATTGTCCGATAGCAAGGTGGAGTTTATCCGAGGATATCAAAGTAACTCAACCTCCTTTGCCCTATATCGCGATGGCTCTTTAGTTACGCAGAATGGCTCTTTCACCTATCCCAATAAGGATGATGCATTCGGTGGCAAGGTTCAACAATATGTCAACCTGGATGATTACAATGGTTATTTCAATGTGGTTTATAAACCAGATGCTAATACAACCCTCGTGGTTAGTACCCCGCAACTGAGTTTGTGGCAATCGGTAGCTGTATTCTCATTCCTGTTCCTCTGCCTTTATATTTACTTCTTGATTTTTGATAGTATCAAGTACTTCTTCAGTACCATCACCCAGAAATCATTTAATTTCAGAAGTATTAAATACCACTTTAAATTATTATTAAACCGCATCCAATATAGTACTCGTATCCAAACCATGATTATTGGAGTGGTGATATTTGCCATTGTAATCTCCGGATTCATCTCTTTTATCAGTATTTCGGGCCAACTTGAAAAAACAAAAGTCCAACAACGCCTGACTTACATTATGGATGTGGTGAAAAAGATTGAAAGCAAAATCCAGTCATCAGATAATCTAACAGAATCGCAGATCCAAGATTTTGTAAAGGAATTTTCTGAAACTTCCGTTACGGATATTAACCTATATAACAAAAACGGTAAGTTGATCTTCACTTCCCAACCCAAAATCTATGATATGGCATTGGTTTCCAAGTTTATCAATCCCATAGCATTCAATAATTTGAATGTCCTTAAAAAATCGGATTCATTTATCAAGGAAAATGTGGTCTCCTTTGAATATAATTCAAGTTATGCCACCATTAAGAATAATGAATACAATAATATCCTCTTCCTGAACATCCCTTATTTTACTTCCGTAGAAGAGGAAAATGAGAGTCAGAATTTATTATTGAACACCTTATTGAATATTTATACCATCATTATCCTAGGACTGGGATTTTTAACGGTTATGGTTGCAAATTCCATTACCAAACCTTTAAATCTGATCGGAAGAAAACTATCCCAGACTATATTTAGTAATAAACCCAACGAGCCACTTTATTGGGAACGTGATGATGAGATCGGTGCATTGGTCAAGGAATACAATTTCATGATTGTTAAGCTGGAAGAAAATGCAAAACAGTTGATGAATGCAGAGAGGGAATATGCATGGCGTGAAATGGCCAAACAAATTGCCCATGAGATCAAAAATCCATTGACTCCAATGAAATTAGGTATACAGCAATTGACAAGAAGTTATACCGAGAATGACCCCCGTTTTGAAGAACGTTTCTTTAGAATATCGAATTCATTTATTGAACAGATCAATAGTTTGAGTAAGATTGCAACGGAATTTTCCAACTTTGCCAAGCTGCCGGATACCAATCTTGCGAAGATCAATCTGATTGAAAAAATCAATAAATCAGCGAATGTTTATCACAATAACCATAATACCTATATTAAGATCATCAACAATACAGATGATGAAAATGTCTATGTATTAGGCGATAGAGACCAGCTCTTGCGAACATTCAATAACCTGATAAAAAACTCAATTGAAGCCTCTATAGGGCGCAAAAAACACCTTATCAGCATCCTAATTGAGTATGTTGATGAAGACAAGATAAAAATCATCGTCAAAGACAATGGTATGGGAATCCCAGCAGACGTTATCCCGAAAATCTTCCAGCCTAACTTCACTACGAAGAGCTCTGGAACTGGCCTAGGATTAGCATTTGTAAAAAAAACAGTCGAATCCATGAATGGAGATATCACCTTCGTCACCTTCGAAGGCATAGGGACAACCTTTACGATTACCCTACCTAAGTTTAAAGAGAGTGACTTAGAAAAATAAATTGTTTCGTAAATAGAACTTATTTACGAAACAATTTAGATAATATTTGATATACCCAAAGTATTCACTCTCGATCAGCAAAACTTACCTTAGACATCATTTTATGGAGATTTAGGATCAAAGGTGCCTTGATTAATGATACCTAGATCCTTTGACCCTGCTGATCAATTTGTATGTGTTCTTATTTGAGTATAGAAACTTCAGGTCCCACTTAAGCCCACAAAAAAAGGAGCTGAATAAATCAACTCCTTCCTCGTTTAAAAATAATAACCTTTTTATTTTAAAACCACAGAAGATCTACCCATAATGGCGTCATCTGCATATAGTAAAATCGTATAGGCTCCTTTTTGGAACTTATGATTAGGATCTGACCACATAAATTGATATTCCTGACCATTGTTATTGAACTCAATACTTTCTTTGAAAGTATACTGAAGTTTCTCACCATGAACTAGGAATAAATCCTCAGAATTCGCAATCAAATTGCCTTTAGGATTAATGATTCTTACATAGATTTCTTTCTTACCCATGCTAGCAAGTGGATTGTCAGCAATCGTAAAGTCTATTTGTAATCTATCAATGCGTTTAGCCTTATTCTCATTCTCCAATGAACCATTTCTCTTCTCCTCGATACCATTGATATGCACATTAGAAACTTTGATTGAAGATGCTTTAGCAATCTTATCCGTTAGCTCATTCCTCTCAGAAATGAGATGATTGGTTTTAATTTCAGATTCCTTTACCTGCTTATCCAGCTGGGAATTAGTTTCTGCCAGCAATTGATTCTTGATTTTTAAGGCCGTGACATCATCCTTCATCTTTGAAACCTGATCCTTCAATTGGGAAACTTCTAATTTAGCTGTCTCAATTTGAGGACCTGAAATTTCATTGTTTTCCAGTCCTTTTCGCAATTCCTCAATTTTCTGTCTTGCTGACTGTTCAGCTGATACTAAGGCAGCAGTGCTCGAGATACCTTCCGATTTGATGTTATCAAGTTCTGCCTCGATACGATCAATCTCAATCTGTAAATTCTCTTTCTGCAAGGTCACGGTATAAAGCTTCTCTCCAGAAGACTTATACTTCACATAAAAATATATGTTGGTTGCTAGTAATGCTGCTATTGCAATCACGAAAAAGTAGATCTTAGAATTATCCCGTTTTACTGCCGGGGCGACTTGCGCTTCTTGTGATTCTATCTTATTTACGTCTGTTTTCATTCCGTTTTTTCTCCAAATAATTGATTAGTAATAATTACTAAACAATTTCAAAATGAATATTTAATATTTAATTAATCTTTGAAAGCAAAAATTGTTCCAACTTACTGTTATTCAAAATAATTTAGAATATCAAAGCCTCCCTTTTTTAAATATTCCTCCCGCTGCATTAACTTCAGGTCAGACAATACCATCTCGTTAACAAGCATTTCTAAGTCGTATTTGGGTTTCCAACCTAGTTTTGTATTCGCTTTACTCGGATCTCCGATTAGTAAATCAACTTCTGTAGGTCGATAATAACTTGGATCTACTTTGACAATCGTTTGACCAAGCTTAATCTTTTCAGGATCAAGACCTAACGCTTTTATTCTTTCATCATCTCGGTCGATGATAACTCCTTTTTCTGCCTCTCCTTTACCAGAAAACTCTACTTCGATTCCTAATTCTGCAAATGACATTCTCACAAACTCCCTTACGGTAGTTGTTACCCCTGTCGCAATCACAAAGTCTTCAGCGGTCTCTTGTTGTAATATCAACCACATCGCCTCTACATAATCCTTCGCATGGCCCCAATCTCTTTGTGCAGAAAGGTTTCCTAAATATAATTTATCCTGAAGTCCCAATGCAATTTTCGCAGCGGCCCTTGTGATCTTCCTAGTTACGAAGGTTTCACCACGGACAGGACTTTCATGGTTGAATAAAATACCATTACATGCGTACATGCCATAGGCTTCTCTATAATTCACGGTAATCCAATATCCATATAATTTAGCAACTGCATATGGGCTACGTGGATAAAATGGAGTGGTTTCACTCTGCGGAACAGCTTGTACCAAACCATATAACTCTGATGTAGAAGCTTGGTAGATTCGGGTATGCTCTGTTAATCCCAATAACCTTACAGCTTCTAATATCCTTAAAGTTCCTAATCCATCTGCATTAGCAGTATATTCAGGGGTATCAAAACTTACTTTTACATGCGATTGTGCCGCCAAATTATAGATTTCATGGGGCTTGGTCTCTTGAATGATACGAATCAAATTCGTGGAATCAGTCAAATCACCATAATGAAGGACAAAATTCCGACCCAATTGGTGTGGGTCTTGATATAAATGGTCGATACGGTCGGTATTAAATAAAGAACTTCTTCTTTTCAACCCATGCACGATATAGCCTTTTTTTAATAAAAATTCCGCTAAATATGCTCCGTCTTGACCAGTTATCCCGGTAATTAGAGCAACTTTATTGTTTTCTTGACTCATTCTAAATGTTATAACAGGACAAATATATAGATTTCAAACAAACCATTAATAAAATCCGTATGCAAATCCTATTTTAAATACGGTAATCCTCAATTTATTGAGGATTATCGAATCTTCAAATTCAAAACAAAAAAAAGCCATGGATCTCTCCACGGCTTGCATTCAAAAATTCTTTAATGGAATTACTCCCCAGCTCTGCTAAATTTCAACACCAAATTTCCATTCTTACCATCATTTAAAGCAACTGGTAAACGCATTTCCAATGAGTTCTCATCAGCATACGATAAATCCAAACGGTAACCACTAGTTACGTTGGAAGCTTTATCTCCTGCATAAATCTTCTTGAATTGGAAAGATGGTTGACCACCTGTTTTTCCAGGATTGAAAATTGACCAAACAATCGTACGAACGGTTCCACTTGCACATAGATTTCCTTCGGCATTAAATGTAATGCTACCACGTTGGTTGCCACCCGGTAAATCCCATTGTGAACCAATGAAACAATCTACTGGTGCCTCATCAAACATATTTTTCACCGTATAGCTGCTCGGAATATTCTCGCGAGTTACGGAATTTAATATCCATGTACCCTTAACTCCAGAACGCCACTGCGATGCAGACGGTCCTTCAGCAGAAGTCGTACCTGTTGATTCTGTACCCCCTGAAGTTCCTTTTCTAGGAGCTCCACAACTACCTAATACTAACAATGCTGTTAATAAAGATAAAAACGAAATAATACGTTTATGCATATTACAAATTTTAAAATAGTATAATAAATGTATATTAGTAAACAAAAAACTCAATTTTCATTGATGAACAATACTTCCAAAAATCATACCATAAGCAAAATCGTAGCCAAAGCTATTCTTAGACTTCTATTGATCATTTTAATCGTTGGAATCGTTTTCGCTTTTAGCAAAGATGCTAAATTACTAGAGAATATTTCCTTAAATTTTCCAAACAAATGGGCTATATTTGCCCCCATTTCCTTGTTTATCATCTTTATCATTTTGATGTTCATGATGTTAAAGGAAAAATACAACAGAATTGATTTTAATTGGTTGTTTAGCTTATGTGGCGGGTTCTTACTGATCTATCTGATTTTATTCTACTCCCGCATATATCCAATGCTATAATTTACAGCAATATTTAAATGGAAAAATCAAAGATTTGGGAAATCATTAAAAATATTTTTAAAGTACTCATCACTGTCGCTGCACTGTACTGGGTTTCCACAAAAATATCATTCAAGGAACTTACTGAAGTACTTAAAAATAGCAATCCCCTATACTTATTCTTTGCCCTATTAGCGTATATAGGATCCATCTTAGTCGCTTCATCACGCCTAAATTCCTTCTTTAAAGCTATTGGTCTGCAATTGACAGAACGCTATAATTTTAGACTTTACCAGCTGGGACTCTTGTATAACTTCTTTTTGCCAGGTGGAATTGGTGGCGATGGTTATAAAATATTCTTCCTCAAAAAGAATTTTCAAATCTCTAGAAGAAAAGTCTTGGGTGCTGTATTTTTTGACCGACTTTCAGGCTTATGGGCCCTTTGTATTATAATCGGTGCGCTGATTATCTTTATGCCCCGTTTAGCAATTCCTAATGCCGTAACAATTGCCACTCTATTGATTGGAACAATCAGTTATCTCTATGTCTTGCGACTCTTTTTTAAGCAATTCCTGAAGAATTTTATCACAACACATTTCAAGGCCTTATGTGTTCAAGGTTTTCAAACCCTGACCGCAATATGCATTCTATATGCCATGAATTTTGACGGCAAATTCGCACCTTTCTTATTGATATTTATGGTATCCTCTCTCGTAGCCATTGTCCCTTCTATCGGTGGAGCAATTGGACTGAGAGAATCCGTTATATTCAGCTTGGCAACCTATTTAAAATTAGACCCACATATAGCTGTTACAATCAGCTTGATCTTCTATATCATTTCTTTGTTAGTAGCATCAAGCGGAATTTATTACATCTTTAGACCGCAACGTCTCGGAGCAGATAAATTACCTTCAGCAAAAGAAGTGGAAGAAGAAATCGAAAAAGAAGAGGAAGAATAATGGCAAATATTATTATTACAGGAGCTAGCAGCGGAATAGGATTTGAAGCTGTACTAGACTTAACAGCAAATAAAGAGAATAAGGTTATCGCTTTGGCTAGATCAGCTGATAAACTTAGAAAATTACATGAGATCGCATCTTCATTAAACCATGATGGTGGCACCTTATATCCAGCGCAATTTGATATCGTATTTGATAATTATCCTGAATCATTAGTCCCTTTCATTCAATCTAAATTTGACAAAGTTGATATCCTGATAAATAATGCAGGAGCATTGATCAACAAACCCTTTATGGAAACCAGCCTGGAGGATGTTTCTCAAATGTTTCAATCTAATTTCCTAGGCCATGTTCAAATGATCCAACATATCGTCCCTTTGATGAAGGAGTCCGGACATATTGTAAATATCAGTAGTATGGGTGGATTTCAAGGATCTTCTAAGTTTCCTGGTTTATCTGCTTATTCAGCCAGTAAAGGCGCATTAGCGATTTTGACAGAATGTTTGGCGGAAGAATTGAAAGATAAAAACATCAAAGTTAATTGCCTTGCTCTTGGTTCTTCACAAACTGAAATGTTTGAAGCCGCTTTCCCTGGTGCTCAAGCCGGAACTTTGGCTTTTGAGATGGGAAGATATATCGCAGAGTTTGCACAAAATGGACACAAATATTACAATGGCAAAATTTTACCGGTAGCTAATACAACCCCTTAATAAATAATAAAAATTTTATTCAAGAAAACGGCTAAACTATTGAAATAGGTTAGCCGTTTATTTTTTTAAACCTTTCCTAAAGATTATTAAATTTTTCCATCTCTCTTATCGAGATTCACTAAAAATATATGAAATAAATCATATAGATAATGAAATTTTTCTATATTTAGTTAACTAAAAAAGCCTAAAGGAGCTAGAACAACTCCTCTTTGATTGAATATTTAATCTAACTGAAACTAAACAAATTATGAAAAGAAAAGTACTATTTTTCATAACATTTTGTCTCCTCCACATTGTGGCCTTCGGACAAAATCAAGTTATTACAGGTACAGTAACCGATGCTGTAACCAATCAACCGATTTCAGGAGTAACAATTCGTGCTGTAGGCAGTAATTCTGCCTCTCAATCCGACGCGGATGGTAAATATGAAATCGGTGTAAACTCTGCCATTAAAGCCCTACATTTTTCCTTTGTAGGCTATAGCTCCCAACAAGTAAATATTCAGGGAAACTCCGAAATCAACATCCAATTATCGCCAGCTGCTGCTGACTTGGATGAAATTGTCGTTGTTGGTTATGGTACGCAAGTAAAAAAAGATATGACCGGCTCTGTTGCCACCGTAAAAATGTCTGACCTGGATGATGTGCCTTTGCAAACTGTGGAAAGTGCTCTCCAAGGTCGAGCGCCTGGGGTATTTGTAAATTCCAGCTCTGGTAAATTGGGCCAGGCACTTCAAATTAGAGTACGAGGTATTTCTTCCATATCTGCAGGAACTCAACCACTTTATGTTATTGATGGAGTTCCTATTATTTCTACTGCTATGGGAACTTATGATGAACCTGATAACCCATTAGCTGCAATTAGCCCTGAAGATATCGAATCATTGGATGTTTTAAAAGATGCTGCCGCTACAGCTATTTATGGTGCTCGTGGTTCTAATGGTGTAGTTATTATTACAACCAAAAAAGGTAAAGCTGGCCGTACTAATTTTGACCTCGGATATTTTGCCGGATTTAGTGATGCAACAAAAAAAGGTGAATTCCTTAATGCAGATCAGTACAAAGAACTCCTTGGTACTGCACTTAACAACGGTGGCTATATTGGAACTGGACCCGACCAATACCCAACTCTTTCTGAATTCTGGCAAGACTGGACTGGAACGGATGACTGGGATAAAAACTACAATAGTAACTGGGTAAATGAAGGCTTAAAGAGAGGTAGCATCCAACAAATAAACTTAACTGCATCAGGTGGTGATGCTAAAACCAGATTTATTGCATCGGGTAGTTACAATGATAATAAAGGTATTATCGTAGGAACCGCTTCGTAAGAACATCGGGTCGCTTAGGCTTAGATCATACTGCTAATTCATGGTTAGACTTAGGTGGTACAATCAATATCAATAAAACTGACAACTATCGTGTAAGTAGTGATAATGCCTTCTCAAACCCTCTTCAACTAAATGCACTTCCTCCGATTCAACCGATTAGAGATGAAAATGGTGAATTAAATAAATACACTGTTTATTATAACAACTTGATCGACCTTGAAAACGGAAAAAATCTTTCTAATACCTACCGTACGTTTGCAACAGCTTATGCGGCTGCGAAAATCACTCCAAACCTAAGCTTCCGTTCGGAATATGGTATGGATTTCCAAAACCTTGAAGAAGAAATATTTCTAGGTTCTAGAACGCAAGATGGTGGTGATGTAGGTGGATATGGATGGAATTACCAAGCCCGTTCAATAAACTTTAATACAAACAATACCTTAAACTATAACAAGACATTTAATGAAGTCCATGACTTCAGTGCAATGCTAGGTATGGCTTATCAAGAAGGCCAATTTAGGTATACCATGGCTGAAGGTAAAGGATTCCCTTCGGATCAATTTACTAAGATCATCTCGGCAGCCTTGAAATCTGACGCTAGTTCTTCGGAATCTCGCTTCTCCTTCTTGTCTTATTTTGCGAGGGTAAATTACAAATTCAAAAACAAGTACTTGTTGGAAGCCACCGTACGTACAGATGGTTCGTCTAGATTTGGTAAAGACAGACGTTATGGAACTTTCCCTGCAGGTTCAATTGGATGGGTAATTTCTGAAGAAGACTTCCTAAAAGGAAATCCTACGCTTTCCTTCTTAAAACTAAGAGCAAGTTATGGCCGTACGGGTAATGCTGAAATTGATAACTTCGGATCTAGAACTTTGTACACTGGTGCTAACTATGCTGGAGTACCAGGAACCGTTCCTTTGAGATTAGGTGATGAAAAATTAACCTGGGAAAATACCGCTTCCAGTAACTTTGGTCTCGATTTCGGGTTCTTTAATGATCGCTTATCAGGAACAGTAGATGCCTATTTCAAAAAAACAACAGACCTGTTATTGAATGTTCCAATTGAATCTACCAATGGTTTCACTTCTATCCTACAAAATGTCGGCGATATGCAAAACCGAGGTATGGAAATTTCATTAAACTCTAGAAACTTTGTCGGCGAATTCAAATGGAGCACATCTTTCAATATTTCTTTCAACAAAAACAAAATCTTGAAATTGGTAGATGGTCAACCAATTTATCCAGGTGGTCGATACTTAGGTAGAATTGAAGAAGGAATGCCTTATGGATTCTTTTATGGTAAAGCTTATGCTGGGGTAGATACTGAAAATGGAGATGCATTGTACTATAAGGATGATAGCAGAACGGCAACAACAAATGACTATGCTGAAGCTGAAAACCAATGGCTTGGTGACCCGAATCCTAAGTTTTATGGTGGCTTTGGGAATAACTTCTCCTACAAAAGCTTTGACTTAGCTATTCAGACTCAATTTGTCTACGGAAATGATATCTATAATGCTGCCGGAGGATTCCAATCTACTAACGGTGATTATTTTGATAACCAAACCCTGGATCAAATGAATTATTGGAAAAATCCAGGTGATGTCACGATGATTCCTCAACCTCGTTTTGATGAAGGAAATGGTACTCGTCCTTCTTCTCGTTATATTCAGGATGGTTCTTACTTCCGCGTGAAAAATGTGATCCTTGGTTACAACTTACCTCATAGCATTGCTAACAAAGCTTATATGCAAAATGCTCGTATTTATGTTTCCGCGACGAACTTGTTCACTTTCACAAAATACAATGGCTATGATCCGGAAATCAACACCACTTTCGCTGGAAGTTACCAGTTGGGGACAGATTTCTATACATCGCCTCAACCAAGAACAATCACATTCGGAATCAATTTAGGTTTTTAATCCAATAAGCGAATTATCATGAACTTTATTAAATATATAAGTATTCCCGCAGTAGCAGTCGTATTGACCTTAGGATCCTGCGCAAATAAGTTAAATATTGAGCCTGTTGACGATATTTCAGCAGAAAAAGCGCTCTCAACGCCATCAGATGTAAACAATGCCTTAACTGGCGCATATACCATCATTGCCAAAGGTGCTTTATACGGAACTAACCTAGTGATGGTTCCTGATTTATATGCTAGCCCTGGCTATTTGAATTGGACCGGTACTTTCTCTACCTATAGAGACATCTCCAATCAAAATATTATTTCAACTAATGAAGATGTAACCCGGACCTGGACCACAGCATACCAAGCTATTAATGCCGCCAATACGGTATTGGAAGCTTTACCCATTATTACTGATGAAGATATGAAATCGGAAATCGAAGGGAAAGCCCTTTTCATCCGTGGAATCATGTACTTTGAATTGGTCAGACTCTATGGATTACCGTATGAAGCCGGTGCAGCAAATTCTAGCCCAGGTGTTCCAATCGCCTTAAAAGCGGTTACTAAATTTGACGACCTTATCAAAGGAATAACCAGAAGCTCCGTAGCGGATAGCTATGCACAAGCAGAAAAAGACCTCTTGGCCTCCATTTCTAAATTAGCAGACTACCCTTCGGATCTCGCAGCTTCTAAAGCCATGCTAGCCAGATTATACCTACAGCAGGGTAAATATGACAAAGCCCGCGATTTAGCAAATGACATCATCGAAAGTGGTGACTTCGAACTGACCGCAACCCTTGAAGAACCTTTCAGAACCCCAAATTCATCAGAAGGGGTATTTGAAATTCAACAAAGTGAACAAAGTAACGCTGGTTCTTCAAACGATGGTTTAGCAACATTCTATTCTAGCTATGTCAATAAGACAGGTGGTGATGTTGGACGTGGTGACTTGAGTGTCTTAAACTCTTATTACTTAAGCTTTGATGAAAATGATAAACGTAGAACGGAAATGATCTACAAAGGAGATGGTGCAAAATCTGGATGGTTCACAAGGAAATGGTATAATTACTTCGATAATATCCCAGTGGTTCGTTTGACAGATTTATACTTGATGAGAGCAGAATGTAATGTAAGATTAGGAACAGCAATTGGAGACACTCCTTTAAACGATATCAATACTATTCGCGAAAGAGCCGGATTAGAGGATCTAACATCGGTAAATATCACTAGTGTTCTTGCTGAAAGAGACAAGGAGTTAGCTTTCGAAGGATATAGATTGCATGATCTAAAAAGAACGAAGAGAAATATTGGTAGCATGCCATATAATTCTCCAAAACTGGTATATCCTATCCCATATCGCGAGATTTCTGTGAACTCTGCATTGACGCAAAACCCTGGATATTAATCAAAATAGCCATTAAAAATAAAACGGCATCGATTCTTATTGATGCCGTTTCTGTTTAATTCTAAGTATGCTTTTACAATGATTTAATCCAGCTTGCCAAATCTTTCATTAATTCACTGTTTATTGTTTCTTCAATTTCTGAATATTCCCCTACTGCTCCAGTTTTAGCATTTTGGAATAAATGGTTGAAACTTGGGTAAATCTTCAAGAGGTCCTTTTTATTTTTTGGAAGGTTCTTGTTCAAACTTTCCATATTTTCTGTTGCCGGAACCTGAATATCCTTGCCTCCAAATGCAGCAAATACTGGAATCTTTATTTTCTGGACAAATGGAACAGGATCTATTTTGATAAAATGTCGAAACCATGGAGTAACCAGTGCTCCAATTTGGTCTGCACCTTCCATATTCTGACTACCATTCACGGATTTTAAATTATTACGAATCGCATCAAAGGCTTGGTCACTCGGTAAATCAGAAGCCATAATCTCATAATTCCTTTTTATCATGGCCAATTCATCCGCAGAAATAGTCTTACCTAGGGACTTCATCACCGCAGCATTCTGCAATAACATTAAGGAATCCATCGGGATCGTTGGACCAGCCAAAGTCACAATAAAATTTAATCCACTTGTTTGCTGACCAGCCAAGATACTGGCGATCAAGCCCCCTTCACTGTGGCCAATAATACCTACTTTGTTAGGATCTACTTGAGCTTGTTTTCTTAAAAATCCTAATGCTGCCAGAGCATCTTTTCCAAAATCTCCCGTAGTTGCTTTGCTGTAATTACCAGTGGATTTTCCTACTCCTCGATCATCATAGCGCAATACGATAATATTATTTTTTGTAAGGTAATCGGATAATACCTTGAAGGGTTCATGTCCCATCAAGGTCTCATTACGATCCTGAGGCCCACTCCCACTAACCAAAACTACCGCAGGATATTTTCCTGGCTCTTTCGGCTTGGTAATCGTTCCGGCTAAGGTTACCTTATCAATTGAGTTTTCAAATGTTACATCAACCGTATCATAGGAATATGGAGGATTAACACGTTGACTACGTTTATAAGTTCCTGCTTTTGAAGCTTCATCCGCCGTTAATCGCTGTAAAACTAAGTTGGTCTTCATTGCACCTTGCTGAAAGGTCCCATGGATCTCATTACGACCGGAACCAATCTTTCCATTGTATTTAATTCCCATATTCTTTAATTCTACATAAATAGAATCTCCCGAAGCTTTAATACTGCTCAATGGAAATCGGTTAGTGCTTTGTTTAGGACTTTGCATGCTTCCTTCCCAATCCCCATTGTATTTAAACTCAAATATCAATGGCAATTCCATTCCGGAAACTTGTAGACTACCTTTCCAATTCCCTTCAAAGGATTGTGAAAATCCTAATGAGCAGGAACAGAATAAAACCAAAATCAAAAAATAATTCTTCATAAACATTTAAAAATAAGGTTTAAAAGCACTTAAAACGCTGTTTAAAATTAATGTCAGCAAAACAATCGCAATTGTGTGATACAACTTATTACTGTTGATGGCAATTTTCATTCCTTTTACCAATAAATGGAAAAAATAGTATATCGAAAAAATGCTGAAAATGCCTGCCAGTGTTATTATTCCCAAGGATAATGGTGATAGCTTAAGTTTATTAATATTTCCACTCTCAATCTGGACTTGTAAGTCCTCCATGACACGCATTAAATACGGATTCAGTAATAACAATCCCATCAAAACCAGAACACACTGTGCTATTAATACGGTTATCAAAACATCCAAAAACCTGGTCTTCGAATAGTTGAATTTCCCATAACAATACATCAAAATGGTCAAACTGCCAGTGTTGATTAATCCATTAACCAAATAGGTCCAAAATGCTTGTTGCTCCCTAAAGTGAAGGGAAATGATCCCATCATTAATAAAATGGAAAAAATAGCTTAATACACATAACAGAATAAACCCAACGATACCAATTATTAATTGATTCCGGGTTGTTAAATCCTCAAAGGGATTTAGAATAAAACTCACAAAATCTTTAGAACTCATCTTTATAAGGTTTATATTGGTTTAATATTTTCTGAATCTCTTCTGGTTCTTGAGTTCCAATCATAAGCATACTACCGTCTTTGAGAACTAATTGAAGCCCCTGATTGCCTTTGGTTGTATAAGCTTTCCCTTGTTTCTTTCCAAATCTATAACCCCAACCTCCAAAATCCATCATCGAATAGGATCGAACATAAGCATAGCCTATATCTTCCCATGAAATAAATTTCTTCCATATAAATGGAATAAATACTATTTGAATTCCATCTTTATTATATCTTGTTTTTAATCGTATTAACCAAAGAATAACAACCAACCCCAAGAAAATCCATAAATCTGTGATTTCTAAGATGGTCTTATAGTCCGGACTTACGCGATAAAGATTATATCCAATAATAACTAAAACAATGAGCAACATCCAATTGGCAACCATGTTCTGACTTTCCTTAAAACTTCTCATTATATTACTGATAGGATTTAACTTTTTCTATTAATTCATCTAACTTATTTCTTACAGTTGGATAACTTTTACCCATTTTATTGGCCATTTCTTTCAAACTCCCTGAGTTCAGTAAGAATTCAATAATAAACTCCTGTTCCTCGGGTTTCAATCGCATCAATAAGGGGAAATTAAACTTTCCTGCTACCTCCGTTTCACAGTTGCTGCAGTGTAATTTTACAACGGTCATCTCTGTATCACAGGCCGGACATTGAATCGGAAATTTCATATATTAAATAAGTTTATTAATAAAGTTAAATACAATTTTAATATTATTAAAATAAAAATGAATTTTTATTATTTATTTTCTGCAAAAACTTTCAGAATATACTAATTCGTATATTTGCTCAATTTTAATTTACACATGAGAAAGTTAATAGGAATTATCCTTACCCCAATATTTTATATCTGTTTTGCATTATCATTATTGATATTCCATCCTATTCAATGGCTATGCTTAAAATTGGGCGGATATGCAGCACATAAAAAAAGCGTGGATATGTTGAATGGTCTTTTGGTTGCTTGTAACTATACCTTATTCAACAGGACTCAATTCATAGACAACAAAAATATCCCGGTTGGAAAACCTGTTGTCTTTATTGCAAATCATCAGAGTACTTACGATATTCCACCATTGATTTACTTCTTAAGAAGATTTCACGGTAAATTTATTTCCAAGATCGAATTAATGACCGCTAATATTCCATCCATTTCCTTTAACCTGAAACACGGTGGAGCAGCCAATATTGACCGTAAGGACCCAAAGCAATCCATTGCTGAAATTCTGAAACTTGCGAATAACATGAAAACTAATAATTGGTCTGCTTTTATTTTCCCTGAGGGTACTCGAACTAAAACAGGCAAAATGAAAACATTCTCTGTGGGGGGAATAGCAACTTTATTGAAAAAGAATCCTGAAGCGTTAGTTGTTCCAATTGCTATTAATGGCTCTTATAAAATGGTGGAATGGGGAATGTTTCCACTAAGACCATTTACGCATATGTCCTGGGAAGTACTGGATCCTATTGACACTACTGGTTTAAATGCAGAAGAAATTGTAAAGAAAGCGGAAGATATGATCCGCGCAAAGGTGAAAGAAGAAAACCTGTAATTATTTTACCGTTCTGCCCTTCCAGTCATATTTACCAATATTCCCAACCACACCTATATAGACAAAATATAGCGAATGGACTATGGTCAACAAAGGTAGACTCCACAGTAATTCCTTGCGATTGACAAAGCTCATTATGGGATATAAAAAAGCTAATTCCACTAAAAATTTCATCATAAACGAGGTAATCACTAACTCGCTGGCATCATAGATTCCCACAAATAGGAATAAAATGCTTAAGAAAAATGAAAGATTGAATAACCAGATGCACACCCCTAATACCACAACTTTCTTATCCTTGTATTTCGTACTTTTTGAAGCCCACCTTTTTCTTTGGCTCAGAAATGATTTTAAATTCTCCTTGGCATCGGTATACACGATTGCTTCCCTGGATTTACAAAATCCTATTCGGTCAGCATACTTTTCAGCTACTTTATGCAATAATAGTTCATCATCTCCAGAAGCTAACTCATCAATCCCTTTAAACCCTCCAATTTCAAAGAATAAGGATTTCCGATAGGCCAAATTCGCACCATTACAGGTTGTAGGATTCCCATTCCCAATACCTGCTGCTCCAAGTCCAATTAAATAAAGAAATTCCAAGGTTTGTAACCTTTCGAAATAAGACTTTTCCTCGTCATAACAAACTGGTGAGGACACCATTAGTTTATCCTGACTTTCCATATATTGAACAATGCTCAAAATCCATTTGGAACCCATCCTGCAATCCGCATCCGTGGTAATAATAATATCTCCTGAAGAAGCGTGAATCGCCTTATTAATCGCAAATTTCTTATAGGAATTCAACTTATTCCCCTCATTCAAGGTGATCAGCTTCACGCCTTGATCAAAATAGCTCGCTACGATCTCTCCCGTTCTATCAGTCGAGTGGTCATCGACAACTATAACTTCTAATAGTTCCTTTGGATATTCTTGATCTACAAGGCAGTTTAATGTTCTTGAAATATTGTTTGCTTCATTTCTAGCGGCGATAATGACGGTGACTTTGGAAACCGGCATTACAGAATCCAAGTGGATGGTAGGTAGCTTCATCCAACCATTCCGCATATAAAGAACCAATACCACATAGATAATGGTCATTATGAAAAGAAAAAAACTAAGATTTATTATCACTGATATAATTCACGTTAAATACAAAAATCGACCCGATGATGGCTGGGAATATGATATTAACAAACCAAACACAGGATACAATAGCCATCACTGCAATTTCTTGGGTCGTAATATACGCATACAAATTGCTAGCTACAAAGCTACGAACACTAAAGTCAAAAATATCTAAGGTAGGAACGGCAGATTGTACAAAAAACATAATGAAAATCATCAATACCATGGAAACAAAAGGTAGTTCAGGTAGGATGACCAACATCAGGATGATATATTGTGACGTAAAAATCGCAAAGCGAAATGCTGCCAATAAAAGCACATAGCCCAATTCCTTGGCAGAAAAGTCTTCCAGAACAGCAAAAAATGGCTTAATTTTCCTTAAGAACTTGACCTTACCAACCAAATAATCCACCCAGGAAACATTGAAATAGAGAACTAGAAATGCGATGGCATATATTATGGCAATCAACCAAACCCCAAAATCTACCGAAGCTGGTGTCTCTAGAAAGGTCGTGACAAACCATGCAATACTCAATGACCCGAAAATACTGGTCAAAACCAATTGGGCAAATAAACCTACGCCCATGGCAACCGCTCCGGTAGCCCGATTTTTTGGCTTCAAAAGCATCACCCTACCCCCATATTCTCCAATCCTATTAGGCGTAAAAATTGCCCAGGTCAATCCGCAAAAAACAGATTTCGTAGCCTTCCATAACCCTAAGGGTTCAATCCGACGACTCAGGTACTGCCACTTCTTAACTTCTAAAAACCAATTGACAAACATCAGAAACACTACCAAAGCCAAAACCAAACGCATTACCAAAGGATCAATCTCCTTGATAAGATGTTCAAATTCCAATAAATTCTTTTGATTATTAACCTTACTGACTACGAACCACATCGCTAGTGCAACAATGGCTACCTTGATCAGTAAATTGAGATATTTTCGTTGTGTCTTCGTCAATTTTATTTAAGAAAGCACAATTTTAATAATTTTTTAATAAATAACCGTTTTTACGATGCAATGTTTAGAAAATCGTATTATTGCAGTATGCAAAAGGAAGCTGCAAAAGAGAGAATTATTTTGGGAATTGACCCCGGAACCGTCGTTTTAGGGTATGGAATTTTAAAGGAGGTAAATAAAAAAATCTCTTTGATCAGTATGGGCGTAATAAAAATGGGGCACTTGGATGATCATGCTTTGAAACTTCAACGGATTTTCAAAAAAACTTCTGCCCTGATTGAGGAATACAAGCCCGACTGTGTGGCGTTGGAGGCACCTTTCTATGGAAAAAACATTCAGGTCATGCTAAAACTAGGTCGTGCACAAGGTGTGGCCATGGCCGCAGCATTGAATGCCGATATTCCAATCTTTGAATATTCGCCTCGAAAAATTAAACAATCTGTAACAGGAAATGGTAACGCAAGTAAGGAACAAGTGGCGGCCATGTTACAAAGCCTCCTAAAATTCAAAGAAACTCCTGAATTTTTAGATGCAACCGACGGATTAGCCGTTGCTGTTTGTCATGCCTTTCAACAAAACCTTGCGGCAGCCGGAAAAAGTTACTCCGGATGGGAAGCTTTTGTAAAAGATAACCAAAAAAGAATCCGTTAAAGCTGAACCTGACGAATTACATTCTTCACATTCAACTCTATGATATCGGTCATGCTCTTGCATTTATAATACAAATCGTTTTCATAATATTTTGCATAACCATCTTTTAATCGGTCGATATTCTCTGGAGTAGATAATTGTTGCGTACTGGAGGCATCCCGAAGATCCTTAATCCGATGTCTTTCACTTCTTACTCGATGTACAATGGATGAACGTTCCTCCTGTTGATATTGTAAGACCGTCTTTTCATTTAAATATTCCATCGAAAGCTTGACGTAAGGAAAATTCTCCTTAAAGAACTGAGGAAGATAAACTTTGATATTTCCTTCATAAAATTGTTGGTCAAAATCAATGGCACGGATCCTAAATTGGAAATCATCAAAATCCGGGGTGATTTGCATTACAAAATTATAAGCTCGCATATCCCCCAACATCGAGATAACACAGCGTTCGTTAAATTTCACAAATTCCTTGGCTATACGCGTTTGATTATAATCCTCCGTATCCATTCTGGTCTTGGCGAAGGTATCCCCTGGAATACCAACAATATGTTCCTCTACTAGTGTTTCTCGGTCATATAAATAATTTACCTGATTGGGTGATAGAATCTCCTCCAACTCCAATCCATAGATTCGAGAGGCATCCGCTTGCTTGATATAGAAATAATCATAAACATCATTTAAGCGATTGACAATCTTGATTCGAAAGGGGTGTGTATTCCCAAAAGCACAAAACTCGATTTTCTCAATGACTTTATGCTGAACAATCCTCGTATTTCCAGATGCTTTTAACTGGGCATATACTATTTTCAACTGATCATACAAGGTATCCTGAACATGTGGTGGATACAATGGTATTTCCCAAAGGGTATCATTGCCAAATTTATCTAAAGATGGGATAGTTTCCTGAAAACTTAAAAGATCGGAGTACGCCAAAGGCAATTTGCCATCACGTTGATAAGCTTTTAAATATTTCAGCAATCCCGGACCCACTGGAAATATAGGCTTCTTACGGGAAATCTTTACATCTTCTTCTTTCATAACATGCTTTCTGTTCGAAATCTAAAGTACGAAAAATACTCGTTCTATACATCAATGATAAAATGTTAAAAAAAATGACGTAATTTTACCATTTGATTATTAATTTAACAATAATTGTTGTTATTTTTGAAAAATTAGAAAATAGAATATTTTATTTGAAAGGCTTATAAATGGAAGAAGTTCCCCGGGCGAGGAACTTCAACGCTAACCAATTATAAACCTATGTTATTTTGAGGGAAGTAATTTGCAAATTTTATTGTTTTTTACTTCGTTTGTTAAAACAAATTTAATTTTTATTGGAAATAAATAGAAATTTATTTGATTTTTTTAGATATTTTTAAAAATCATAACACAAATTAATACATTAATACCATTTTTATGGAAAAAAACTATTCAAATTACGATTTAGACAACCTTGATGTTCAAATTTTATCCATTTTAATGGAAGATGCTTCAATTCCATACACCGAAATCGCTAAAAAACTTATAGTTTCTGGCGGAACCATTCATGTTCGCATGAAAAAGATGGAAGAATTGGGGATAATTAGAGGTTCAAACCTAATAATTAACCCTCAAAAGGTGGGTTTTGACATCACAGCCTTCTTAGGAATCTATTTAGAGAAGGGTTCTCAGTATGCAGATGCCGTGGAACAACTAAAACAAGTAAAAGAGGTAGTAGAATTACACTATTGTACTGGTCAATATAGTATGTTTGCTAAAATCATCTGTAAAGACACTTCTCACTTACGTAAGGTTTTGAATGAAGACATCCAAGGATTGAAAGGTATCCAACGTACGGAAACCATTATTTCACTAGAAGAGAGCATCAAAAGACAGATCACTTTATAATAAAAGTCGATCTATTTTAAAACAACGAATTAAACATAAAAAAAGCGGGTTTAACCCGCTTTTTTTATATAATACCTTTTAATAAATCAATATAATACCGAATTCCGGCATCTATTTCATCTAAATATATAAATTCATCAGCCGTATGTGATCGTGCTGAATCCCCAGGACCTGTTTTTATCGAAGGAATGGATAATATCGCCTGATCACTCATCGTTGGACTTCCATATAGCTCCTTGCCCAATCGAATGCCCGATTGTACAATAGGATGGTCAACCGAAATCGAGGATGGATTCAAGCGTGTGGACCGAGGCTCCACACTTGACCTTACATGCTCACGAATGATCGCCAAAACCTCCAAGTTTTGGTAAACATCCGTAGTCCGAACATCAACCACATATTTACAACTTGCTGGAACTACATTATGTTGGGAACCCGCTTCTATCATGGTTACACTCATTTTCACTGGTCCAAGAAACTCAGATTGTTTTGGAAATTGAAAGGTCTGAAACCAATTGATATCATTGATTGCCTTGTAAATAGCGTTCTCTCCTTCTTCGCGAGCTGCATGTCCGGATTTCCCAATCGCCTCGCAATCCAAAACCATCAACCCTTTCTCAGCAACGGCCAGGTTCAACAAAGTCGGTTCGCCGATGATGGCGAAATCACAAGGTTGGATATGTTTATAGGCCTCTTCTAACCCTCCCTTACCTGATACTTCTTCTTCAGAAGATGCTACCAGACAGAGATTGAAAGGAAGATCTTGTTCTTCATAGAAATACCGAAAAGCAGCAATTAAGGAAACTAAACAACCGCCAGCATCGTTACTCCCTAAGCCATACAATTTTCCATCCTCGACAACAGGTTCAAATGGATTTTTGCTATAGCCTGGATTAGGCTTAACTGTATCATGATGGGAATTTAACAGAACATAAGGCTTGGAAGGGTCCGAAAAGCGATTATAGGCAATCACATTATTCCCTACTCGCTCGGTACTTATACCATGGTCCTGTAAAAAATTGGATAATAATAGAGCCGTTTGATCTTCTTCCCGACTGAAAGACTGGGTTTCAATCAAACGCTTCAATAAGGAGGTGCTCTCCTCTATCAATTGCTCAATATTAGTCATTATATAAACCTCCAGCTTTTTTCGCTGACAACTTGATGCCTTTGATAAATGCAGAACTAAAGCCATTATGCTCCATCTCATTTAATCCGGCAATGGTACATCCCTTTGGAGAGGTTACTTTATCTATTTCGCTTTCTGGATGGGTTTCCATCTGCAATAAAAGGTCTGCAGCACCCTTAGCGGTTTGGATTGCCATTTTTAAGGCATCATGCGCATGAAACCCAATTTCTACGCCTCCTTGTGAGGCTGCACGAATGCTTCTCAGAAAAAAGGCTATTCCACAAGCACATAAAGCAGTCGCTGAAGTCATCAGATCTTCATTGATAACAACGACTGAACCAACGGATTCAAAGATGACCGAAACCTCCTGAACCTTATCCTCGGGTGCATTGTCACTTGCAATACAAGTCATGGATTGACCAATCGCAATGGCAGTGTTTGGCATGGCACGGATAACAATTTTATCTTGACCTAATACATCTTTGATATCCTGGCAAGAAACCCCGGATACAACCGAAATAATAGTCTGTTCTGGAGACAAAACGGGAGCAAGCTCATCCATAACTTTACGGATCTGTTGTGGCAAAATAGCCAAAACAATAAATTCCGCTCCCTGAATAGCTTCAGGATTGGAATCACTTACATTATATCCTGCTTCTTGCTCTGAAGTCAAAGAAGCTAGATTCCTCCGAGTAATGGTTATTTCATTAGACTTACAATAGGAAGTTTGTACCAAGCCTTTTGCAAGTGACAAACCTATATTCCCGCCTCCAATAATTGTTATCTTATTCATTATATTTCGTTTAGGCTATTAAACAAGTCCCAAATTTACGCTGTTGAAACAAATGAAGGTTACTTGCATGTCCAATATAAACATTGCTTACACCTCTTGAAATCGCCTCAAATGCATTGTATAATTTAGGAATCATACCATCATGAATGGTCTTACTTTCTTTCAAACGCTCAAATTCTCCTGCTCGGATGGTTTCAATTACCGATTGATCATCATTCACATCCAATAAAACCCCATTCTTATCAAAACAGTAAATTAGAGATACTTCATATAACTTGGTCAAAGCCACGGCTAAGGATGAAGCAATCGTATCTGCATTGGTATTCAATAGCTGACCACTTCCATTATGGGTAATTGCTGAAAATACAGGGATAAACTCTGCTTCCAACAATTTTTTGATCGCTAATGAATCAATTGAATCCGCAAGGATATCACCTACAAAACCATAGTCAATTTCCTTGACAGGTCTCTTGATAGCTTTGATTACATTCGCATCCGCTCCACATAATCCAATAGCATTGCAGTTATGTTTTTGAAGGGAGGCAACGATGTTTTTATTGGTTAATCCAGCATAAACCATGGTTACCACATCCAGCATTGGGGCATCGGTAATCCGACGTCCTTCAACCATTTTTGCTTCGATGCCCATATCAGAAGCGATACGGGTAGCAATCTTGCCCCCACCATGCACCAGGATCTTTCGACCAGGCAAGGCTGAAAATTTCTCTAAAAACTCCTCTAACTGCTCCGGGTTGTCTATTACATTCCCGCCAATCTTAATAATATTTAATACCGACATATGTCCTTAACTATCCCTCAGCTCTTCTAACATTCTTTTTAATACTACTTGGGCTGCCCAAACTCGATTACTAGCCTCTTTAATAACTAGTGAATTTGGTCCATCCAAAATCTCCGATGATAACTCCAGATCTCTACGAACTGGAAGACAGTGCATCACCTTTGCATCATTGGTCAATTTAAGTTTTTCATTGTCCATCAACCAATTCTCCTGTACTGGATAAACTGCGCCATACTCCTTATAGGAAGACCAGTTCTTCACATATACAAAATCCGCCCCCTGCAAGGCTTCATCCAAATTTGTTGTGATATGTGCGCCTTCAGTAAATTCTTCAGATAACTCATATCCTGCTGGCTGAGCAATTGTAAAATCAACCAAGCCTTCTGCTTGAGCACGACTCATCCACTCTGCAAATGAATTAGGAACCGCTTGAGGCAAAGCTTTCACATGCGGTGCCCATGCCAATACCACTTTTGGCTTTTCAGTCTTTTTATATTCGCTGATCGTAATCAAATCCGTCAAACTTTGTAATGGATGCCTGGTTGCACTTTCCAAGGATACTACTGGAACTGCACAATATTTGATGAACTTATTGAATAGATCTTCGGAGTAGTCCGCTTCCTTGTCTTTTAACGTTGGAAAGGAACGTAATCCTAAAATATCACAATACTCTCCCATTACAGCGGCAGCTTCACGAATATGTTCTACAGTGGTACCATTCATTATCACACCATCTCTGGTCTCTAATGCCCAACCATCCTTATCCATATTCATCACCATGACATTCATGCCAAGATTCATACCTGCCTTTTGCGTACTCAAACGAGTTCGTAAACTAGGATTCAAAAATACTAATCCCAGCATTTTATGTTTTCCTAATGATTCATGAGCATGGGGATCTGCCTTTAACGTTAATGCCTCGGACACAATACCCTTCAGATTATCTACGTCTGCTACGGAAAAAAACTTCTTCATTTAATCTTATGATTTTTATGCTTTTAATCTCTCTTCAAAAGCAGTTAAAAATTGATCAGCAATCTTTTGTGTTATATTCAAGGCCGGCAACAAACGAATAACATTTGGCTTAGCCTCTCCTGTAAATATCTTATTTTTTAACAATAAATCTTTCTTAACATGTCCTAATTCGGTAGGCAATTCAATCCCGATCATTAACCCTCTTCCTCTCACCTCCAAAACTTGATCAAATTTGTTCAACTCTTGAATCAAATAATCTCCAACTTTTGCAGCATTTTCCATAAGATTATCTTGTTTGATAATATCTAAAACTGAAACTGCAGCAGCACATGCTAAATGGTTACCGCCAAAGGTGGTCCCTAATAATCCAAAGGATGCTTTGAACTTAGGCGAAATAGCAATTCCTCCAATCGGAAAACCATTCCCCATCCCCTTTGCCATGGAATAGATATCTGCTTCTACTCCTGAATAGTCATGCGAGTAAAAACTTCCGGTACGACCATATCCGCATTGAACCGAGTCTGCGATAAATACAGAGCCATATTGATCACATAAGTTACGGATCAACTTCAAGAATGGAACGGAAGCCTCACGAATACCACCAACACCTTGAATTCCTTCAATGATGACAGCAGCGATTTCTTCAGCATATTCTTTGAAAGCTTTCTCCAAGGCTTCTTCATCATTGAATGGAAGGAAGATCACATTGTCTGTCTCATTCACTGGAGCTACGATACTAGGATTATCTGTAGCAGCAACTGCCAGAGAGGTTCTACCATGGAAAGCTTTTGAAAAGGCAATTACTTTTTTACGACCCGTATGAAAGGATGCTAATTTTAAGGCATTTTCATTTGCCTCAGCACCTGAATTACAAAGAAACAAGGTATAATCCGCCTTTCCAGACACTTCACCTAATTGCTTTGCTAATTGTTGTTGAATTGGAATTAATACCGAGTTGGAATAAAATCCAATCTTGTTCAATTGCTCGGTAAGACTTTTAACATAGTGGGGATGTGTATGACCTATAGAAATTACAGCATGCCCTCCGTATAAATCTAGATATTCTGTTCCTTGTTCGTCCCAAACGGTCGAGCCAAGTGCTCTTACGATATTGATTGGGGTTACAGGATATACATTAAACAGTTCCATGTAATGAAAATAATTATGCTAAAGTTTAGTTTTTCAAATGTACAAATAAATAAAGAGCTGAACTTACTTAAAAACGCTATAAAATAAAAAAGTCCTCTTGGATAAGAGGACTTTTCTATGATTCGTTTAAAGATTATTCATCAACTTTTTTTCCACCGTCTAATTCGGCTTTAAGTTTTTCTAATTCTTCAAATTTACCATCTGCAGCTAATTGTGCTTGTTCAGCCCAAGTAGTTGGATCTGCAGTGTTAAAGTTAGAACCAGCTTCAGTTAAGATTTCTTTAACTTTCTCAGCATCAGTTTTAGCTAAGTCAGCGTAAGTTGCAATACCAGCAGCTGCTAATACTTCTGCAATCTTAGGACCAATACCTTCAACAATAGTTAAATCATCGCCAGCTTTCTCAGCTTTTGCCTCTTTTGATTCAGTTGTTGTAGTAGCTTTTTTCTTAGATGAACCACGACGTCGAGTAGATTTTTTCTCAGTTTGAGCAGTTTTACCGTAGATTTCGTTGTAATCAACTAATTCGATAAATGCCATTTCTGCGTTATCACCCAAACGATTCTCTAATTTAATGATACGAGTGTAACCTCCTGGACGTGATGCAACTTTTTCTGAAATCTCGCGGAACAAGATTGTCACTGCATCTTTGTCTTTCAAGTAAGCGAATACCGTACGACGTGAGTGTGTAGTGTCGTTTTTAGATTTTGTAATCAAAGGCTCCACATAAGTACGCAATGCTTTTGCTTTCGCTAAAGTCGTTGTAATACGTTTGTGTTTGATCAATGAAGTCGCCATATTAGCTAACATCGCCTTACGGTGACTGTCAGTGCGGCCTAAGTGATTTACTTTTTTTCCGTGTCTCATTTTTTAATTTGATTTTGTGCGTACCGTTCTTTTTCTAGTGACCGAATGTCATATACTTCGGAGGAATTACGCAACAGGTCGCTTATTATTATTTAATTATTATTCTTCGTCCAACTTGTATTTAGACAAGTTCATTCCAAATGATAAACCTTTTGATTTCACTAGCTCTTGAATTTCGCTCAATGATTTTTTACCAAAGTTGCGGAATTTCAACATATCAGCTACATCATAGGTAACTAATTCAGCTAATGTACGAATGTCAGCAGCTTTCAAACAGTTCAATGCACGAACTGAAAGATCTAAATCCACTAATTCTGTTTTCAAGATCTTACGCATGTGTAAAATCTCTTCATCAACAACTTTAGTTTCTTCTTTAGTTTGTGACTCTAACAACATATTCTCATCTGAGAACAACATGAAGTGTTGAATCAAAATCTTAGCTGCTTCTTTCAAAGCATCTTCTGGATGAATAGAACCATCAGTAGAAATATCTAACAACAATTTCTCGTAGTCAGTTTTTTGTTCTACACGGTAGTTCTCAATGGTATATTTTACATTCTTGATTGGAGTATAGATTGAATCAATCGCGATTACTCCAACAGGACCATCAACCACTTTATTTTCTTCTGCATTTACGTATCCACGGCCTTTTGCAACTGATAATTCAACTTCTACAGTCACTGAACTATCCATGTTACAGATTACCAAATCAGGATTCAATACAGTAAAATTATTGGAAAATTTCGTTATATCACCAGCTGTAAATTGATCTTGACCATTGATAACTACAAAGATCTTCTCGCTATCGCCTTGCTCACCTGATTTCTTAAAACGAACTTGTTTCAAGTTCAAGATGATTTCAGTAACGTCTTCTACCACGCCTTTAATCGTAGAGAATTCGTGCGAAACGCCTGAAAATCTTACCGACGTAATTGCATATCCTTCTAAAGAGGACAATAAAATACGGCGTAAAGCATTACCAATAGTAACTCCAAAACCTGGCTCTAGTGGACGAAATTCAAAGGTACCATCAAAATCAGTTGATTTCTGCATGATAACTTTATCCGGTCTTTGAAATGCTAAAATTGCCATTTATGTTCTTTTAAGTTTATTTACTATTTATGAAAACAACAACATGCATCTATGACAATGCATGTTGTTATTAATTATTATTTAGAGTACAACTCTACAATTAAGTTCTCTTTAATGTTTTCTGGAATATCAGCACGCTCTGGGTAACTTACGAAAGTTCCTGTTAGTTTGTCTGAATCCCAATCCAACCAGCTGAATTTGTTGATTTTTCTTCCAGCTACTGAAGTTACAATCGCTTCTAACGACTGAGAACGCTCGCGAACTGAAATTACATCACCTGGGCGGATACTGTATGATGGAATGTTAACTACTTGTCCGTTAACAGTAATATGCTTGTGCGAAACTAATTGACGTGCAGATGAACGTGTAGGAGCAATGCCTAAACGGTAAACGATGTTATCTAAACGTGCTTCTAATAATTTCAAGAAGTTTTCACCTGTAACACCTTGTTTTGCTGCAGCCTTAGCAAATAAGTTAGCGAATTGACGCTCTAATACACCGTAAGTGTATTTTGCTTTTTGCTTTTCTAACAACTGAATTGCGTATTCAGATTGTTTTCCTCTTCTTTTTGATGGTCCATGTTGACCAGGAGGATAATTCTTTTTTTCTAATGCCTTATCTGGGCCGAAAATTGGCTCTCTAAATTTACGAGCTATTTTGGACTTAGGTCCTGTATATCTTGCCATTTCTGATTCTGTTTGAAGTATCTATCAGCCTATAACTGATGAATCTTATCTTAAACAAATTTGTTATTAAACTCTTCTGCGTTTTGGAGGACGACAACCATTGTGTGGAAGTGGAGTGATATCCTTAATGGTAGTTACGTCGATACCAATTGTTTGCAATGAACGGATAGCGGATTCACGACCTGCTCCCGGACCTTTTACGAATACTTCAACTTTACGCAATCCTAAATCATGTGCAACTTTACCACAGTCTGATGCAGCTTGTGATGCAGCGTATGGAGTGTTCTTTTTAGAACCTTTAAAGCCCATTTTACCAGCTGATGACCATGAAATTGTTTGACCTTGATTGTTAGTCAAAGTTACGATAATGTTGTTAAAAGTAGCGTTGATATGAGCTTGTCCTACAGGCTCGATAACTACGATACGTTTTTTAGTAACTTTTTTACTTTTAGCCATTTCTTACTTATTATTTAGTAGCTTTTTTCTTGTTTGCAACTGTTTTACGTTTACCTTTTCTTGTACGTGAATTGTTCTTCGTACGTTGTCCACGAACTGGTAAATGCTTACGGTGACGTAGGCCACGGTAACATCCGATGTCCATTAAACGTTTAATGTTCAATTGAACCTCTGAACGCAAAGCGCCTTCTACCTTAATCTCATCATTGATGATTGTACGGATAGCTGCTAATTGATCATCATTCCATTCTTGTACTTTAACATCTTGACTGATGCCTGCTTTTTCTAGGATGTAAGCAGCAGTAGAACGACCAATACCAAAAATATAGGTAAGGCCAATGATGCCTCTTTTGTTTTTAGGTAAATCTATACCTGAGATCCTTGCCATATAATATTTTAAGCGATTATTTAAAATTAACCTTGACGTTGTTTAAACTTCGGGTTCTTTTTATTGATTACAAATACTTTTCCTTTACGACGGATAATCTTACAATCCGCACTACGTTTTTTTATTGATGCTCTAACTTTCATTACAGTAATTTTTTAAAAGCTATTTTATTGAAGAAACTTACGTTTATTTATAGCGGTATGTAATTCTTCCTTTTGTTAAATCATATGGTGACATTTCTAACTTCACTTTGTCACCTGGTAATATCTTGATATAATGCATGCGCATCTTACCAGAAATATGTGCAATTATTTCATGCCCATTTTCTAATTCTACACGAAACATCGCGTTAGATAACGCTTCTTTGATTATGCCGTCTTGTTCAATCGAGGCTTGTTTAGCCATATAATCTCGTATTTTAAATGATGATATACCCGCAAACAGGAGTGCAAAGATAAATAAAATAATTGAATACCAACTACTTTTTATTTAAAACTTTCTCAATCGCGTCAAAATTCAATAACACATCCGGAGTACCTTTCTGAATCGAAACCATCTGTTCGAAATGCGCCGAAAGCTTTCCATCAACTGTACTCACTGTCCATCCGTCATCCCAAAACTTAACCCCTGCCTTGCCGGCATTGATCATTGGCTCAATACAGATCACCAATCCTTCTTCCAACTTCGGCCCTGAACCACGTTTCCCGTAATTCGGAACCTCCGGTTTCTCGTGTAAATGAAATCCAACTCCATGACCAACCAGTTCCCGAACAATACCATAACGATATGGTGCTACATATTCTTGAACGGCAGCCGAGATATCTCCTACTCGCTTGCCCGCGATTGCTTGTTCGATTCCTGCTTGTAATGATCCTTTTGTTACTTCTAACAATTGTTTCGCTTCTTCAGAAATCTCACCGACAGCAAACGTATATGCAGAATCACTAATAAAACCATTCAAATTCACACCACCATCTACCGTAACGATATCCCCATCTTTCAAAACATAATCACTTGGAAATCCATGAACAACTTGGTCGTTCACTGAAATACATAATGAATAAGGGAATCCTTGGTAATTTAAAAATGCTGGGGTTCCTTTATGGTCCTTAATAAAGTCGAAGGCAAATTTATCTAATGATAAAGTCGTAATCCCCGGCTTTACTAATCCTGCAATTTCAGCAAGTAATTGCGAGAGTACATTTGCTGACTCTCGCACTTGCTCAATTTCATCTGCTGTTTTATAATATACTTTAGACATTCAAAATTATAATGCGGATTGATCATAGCCTTCAACAGTAGTAGCAGTGCTTCTACCTTTTACACGACCTGTTTTCATCAATCCATCATAATGACGCATTAACAAATGACTCTCAATTTGCTGAATTGTATCTAGAACAACACCTACTAAAATTAATAAAGAGGTACCACCATAGAAATGTGCAAATTGATTATTTACTCCAAATAATGTTGCAATTGCTGGCAAAATCGCAATGATCGCCACAAATACAGCACCAGGGAAGGTAATATGTGATATTACGTTGTCGATAAACATGTTGGTCTCATAGCCTGGTTTGATACCTGGAATAAAACCACCGTTCTTCTTCATGTCCTCTGACATCTGTTGAGGGTTAACCATGATCGCCGTATAGAAGAAAGTAAACGCAATAATCAATAATGCGAATACAACATTATACGTTACGGAAGTATAGTTACTCAATGAATTCAAAAAGTCAGATTGAACATTCGGGAAGAATTGTGTCAACGACATCGGTAAAAACATAATCGCCTGCGCGAAAATGATTGGCATTACACCCGCCGCATTTACCTTTAAAGGAATGTATTGACGCACACCACCAATCTGTTTGTTTCCTACAATTTTCTTCGCATACTGCACAGGGATCTTACGAACACCTTGTACAACTAAAATCGTGAAGATCACAACGAAGAATAAGGCAACAAACTCCAATAACAATGGAATAGGACCACCACCACTTGGGCTCATTCTGGATGCCCATTCTGCAGTAATACCTGCAGGAAGCTGAGCAATAATACCAGCCATAATGATTAATGAAATACCATTACCAATTCCTTTATCGGTAATCTTTTCACCTAGCCACATCACAAACAATGTACCCGCTGTCAATACGACTGCAGATAGGATAGAGAACATCGGATCCGCAATGGTTTTCGCTTCTGGACCAATTTGGGTCTTAACATAAGCTACTGCCTGAACTAAAGTAATCGCAACGGTTAAGTAGCGAGTAATGTTGTTCATTTTCTTACGGCCAGATTCTCCTTCTTTCTGCATCTTTTGAAAAGCAGGAACAGCAATCCCCAATAGCTGAACTACGATAGATGCCGAGATATAAGGCATTACACCAAGAGCAAAGATCGCTGCACGCGAGAAGGAACCTCCCGCAAACATATTGATCAAGTTCATGATGTCATTACCACCTTCTCTGTTTATTACCAACGCTTCTGGATTGACACCTGGTAAAACCACGTGACAACCAACGCGGTATATTAAAAGAAATAGAATCGTATTAAGAATACGATTACGTAATTCTTCTATCTTCCATATATTGGTTAAGGTTGTGATTAGTTTCTTCATGTATTATTACAATTTAACGATAGAACCACCTGCTGCTTCAATTGCTTTTTGTGCTGAAGCTGAAAATGCATGGGCCTTTACTTCTACTTTTGCGGTGAACTCACCACGACCTAAGATCTTGATTAAGTCATTTTTTGAAACTAATCCGTGCTCTTTCAAAGTATCGAAATCTACAGTGGTTAACCTGAATTTCTCAACGATAGCTTGTAAAACATCTAAGTTAACACCTACATATTCTACACGGTTGATGTTCTTAAAACCAAATTTAGGCACACGACGTTGAAGAGGCATTTGACCACCTTCGAAACCGATTTTCGTAGAGTTTCCTGAACGAGATCCTGCTCCTTTGTGACCACGAGTAGAGGTACCACCACGGCCAGATCCTTGTCCACGACCAATACGTTTTTTAGTTTTAATTGAACCAGATGCTGGTTTTAGATTACTTAAGTTCATTTTTAATCAAATTGTGCTACGCCTTCGCTCTCACTAAACAGGCCATAGCATTCCATAAATTTATTAACAAAGAATGGAAAGGAAGTGAGCATCCTTTCCATCTATTTTATTAAATAGTCTCTACAGCGACTAAGTGGTTCACTTTACGAACCATACCAATGATGGCTGCTGTAGCTTCAACTTCTACCGAATGATTGATTTTTTTCAAACCTAATGCTTCGATAGTTTTCTTTTGGCGCTCGCTTCTGTCGATAACGCTCTTTATCTGGGTGATTTTAATTTTTGCCATGATATTAACCGTTAAATACTTTGTTTAAATCGACACCACGTGTTTGCGCTACTGTATAAGCGTCACGCATATTAGCTAATGCATCAATCGTTGCTTTTACCACGTTGTGTGGGTTAGAAGAACCTAATGATTTTGCTAATACGTCTGTAATGCCTGCAGACTCCAATACCGCACGCATAGCACCACCTGCTAATACTCCGGTACCACTTACAGCTGGTTTAATTAAAACTGAACCACCTGAATATTTACCGTATTGCTCATGAGGTACTGTACCTTTGATAATAGGAACTTTTACTAAGTTTTTCTTTGCATCATCGATACCTTTAGTGATAGCTTCAGTAACCTCTTTAGCTTTTCCTAATCCGTATCCTACGATACCATTTTCGTCTCCAACTACTACAATAGCTGAAAAACTGAAAGTACGACCACCTTTGGTCACCTTGGCTACGCGTTGGATGCTTACTAAGCGATCTTTTAATTCAATTTCGCTTGATTTTACTCTTTTAATATTGCTTAATGCCATTTTTTTCTTTAATTAAAAGTCTAAACCGCCTTCGCGAGCACCTTCAGCCAATGATTTGATACGGCCATGGTATAAGTACCCATTACGGTCAAAAACTACTTTGCTAATTCCTGCTGCAACCGCTTTCTCAGCAACTAATTTACCTACTTCTTTCGATTGATCTACTTTGTTACCTGAACCAGCAAATTCTTTTGATAAAGTCGATGCTGATGCTAATGTTTTACCAGTAGTATCGTCAATGATCTGAGCGTAGATACCTTTGTTACTTCTAAAAACCGTCAAACGAGGACGTTCAGTTGATCCAGCCAGGTGTTTTCTAATTCCTTTTTTGATTCGCTCTCTGCGAGTTGATTTAATTCCTGCCATGGTTATTATTTTTTAGCTGATTTACCTGCTTTTCTTCTTAATACTTCACCTGCAAACTTGATACCTTTACCTTTGTATGGCTCTGGCTTACGGAAGCTACGGATTTTCGCCGCTACTTGACCGATCAATTGTTTGTCGATAGATTCTAAAGTGATAGTTGGGTTTTTACCCTTATCAGCAGTTGTGGTTACTTTAATTTCCTCTGGCAATACGAATACAATCTGGTGAGAGAAACCTAAGGTTAGCTCTAGCGTATTACCGTTGTTTGCAGCACGGTAACCAACACCAACTAATTCTTGGGTAGTTTTGTATCCCTCGGTTACACCTACAACCATATTGTTCAATAGGGCGCGGTATAAACCATGTAATGCTTTGTGTTTCTTTTGTTCTGTTGAACGTGACACAACGATATTACCTTCTTCTTGTGAAACGGTAATGTCGCGGTCTACTTGTTGTGTTAATTCACCTTTAGGGCCTTTAACAGTTACCAGATTCTTATCTGAAACTGTTACCGTTACACCAGAAGGTATAGCGATAGGCGCTTTTCCAATTCTTGACATTCTGTGCTTTCTCCTAGATTAATAAATGTAACATAAAACCTCTCCACCAACGTTTTGAACGGCAGCTTCTTTGTCTGACATTACTCCTTTCGAAGTAGACAAAATCGCAATTCCTAAACCGTTTAATACACGAGGGATGCTGTCAACACTTGCATACTTTCTTAAACCAGGTTTACTCACACGTGTCAATGTGCGAATAGCCGGTACTTTGCTAATTGGGTGGTATTTCAAAGCAATCTTGATTGAACCTTGAGGACCTTCTTCAATAAATTTGTAGTTAGCAATGTAACCTTTGTCGAAAAGAACTTTTGTGATTTCTTTTTTAAGGTTCGATGCAGGAATTTCAACAACCCTGTGGTTGGCCTTAATGGCATTCCTTACTCGGGTAAGGTAATCCGCTATTGGATCTGTATTCATTATTGTATAAAAATTATGATAATGGTTTCTATGACTAACCGAAGCCACAGACCTTTTATCGGTTAAAATATTGCAATGCAAAAAAAACCCGATAAACCACTGTTCGTGGTTTATCCGGGCAAAAGTAATTATATTTTTTTGATTACCAAGAAGCTTTTTTCACTCCCGGGATTTTTCCGTCTAAGGCCATCTCACGGAATGTTACACGTGAGATACCAAATTGACGCATATATCCTTTAGGACGACCAGTTAATTTACAACGATTGTGCAATCTTACTGGCGATGCATTTTTTGGTAATTTATCTAGGGCTGCGTAGTCACCTGCTGCTTTTAATGCCGCACGTTTTTCAGCAAATTTAGCCACTAATTTTTGACGCTTAACTTCGCGTGCTTTTAATCCTTCTTTAGCCATTGTTATTCGAATTTTGGTTTTTGAATGGTAAACCGAATTGTTTCAATAATTCTAAAGCTTCGATATCATTCTTAGCTGAAGTTACGAAAGTGATATCCATACCTTGGATCTTGTTAATCTTGTCAATGTTGATCTCTGGGAAGATAATCTGCTCAGTAATACCTAAGTTGTAGTTACCATGTCCGTCAAATCCTTTATCGTTGATTCCACGGAAGTCACGAATACGTGGTAAAGAAACCGCGATTAAACGATCTAAGAATTCAAACATATTGTTGTCACGTAATGTTACGCGAGCTCCAATAGGCATTCCTTTACGCAATTTGAAGTTCGAAATATCTTTCTTAGATTTTGTAGATACAGCTTGCTGACCAGTAATTGTTGTTAACTCAGTAATCGAGTTATCAATTAATTTCTTGTCTGCTGTAGCTGCTCCAATACCTTGAGATACTACGATTTTCTCTAGCTTAGGAACTTGCATAACACTCTTATACTGGAATTTTTCCTTAAGCGCTGTACGGATCTCTTCCGCATATTTCGCTTTTAATCTTGGTACGTAAGTCATTATTTAATTTCCTCCCCTGATTTTTTTGCGTAACGAACTATTTTACCATCTGCATTAACTTTACGTCCAACACGAGTAGGATTACCTGTCTTAGGATCGATTAAAGCTAAGTTTGAGATGTTAATTGCAGCTTCTTTCTCGATGATACCACCGTTAGGATTTGCTGCACTTGGTTTAGTGTGTTTTTTCACTTTGTTAGCGCCTTCAACAATCGCTCTGTTAGTATCAGCAATAACTTCTAATACTGTACCTTGCTTACCTTTAGAGTTACCAGCGATAACTTTCACTAAATCTCCTCTCTTGATCTTAATCTTGGGAGTAGTTTTGTTTGTTTTTTGTGCCATAATTATAAAACCTCCGGTGCTAATGATACAATTTTCATGAACTGTTTCTCACGCAACTCTCTAGCTACTGGGCCAAAGATACGTGTTCCACGTGGCTCATCATTATTATTTAATAATACTGCAGCATTGTCATCAAAACGAATGTAAGAACCATCTTTACGACGGATTTCTTTCTTCGTACGTACCACTACTGCTTTAGAAACTGATCCTTTTTTCACGTTTCCTGAAGGGATAGCGCTCTTTACGGTAACAACAATTTTATCACCGATAGATGCATAACGCTTGCGCGTTCCGCCTAACACACGGATTACTAAAACTTCTTTAGCTCCGCTGTTGTCAGCTACATTTAGTCTTGATTCCTGTTGTACCATTATTTAGCCCTTTCTAAAATTTCTACTAATCTCCAGTTCTTAGTTTTACTCAGCGGACGTGTCTCCATAATTAATACCGTATCGCCGATACCGCAGGTATTTTGTTCGTCATGAGCTTTAAATTTAGTAGTTTTCTTAACGAATTTACCGTAAATAGGGTGCTTTACTTTACGTTCAACAGCCACTACGATAGATTTGTCCATCTTGTTGCTAACTACTAAGCCGATTCTTGTTTTTCTTAAATTTCTGTCCATTTCGACTTTAATTTTATGCCTCAGAGGCTGTTTCAGATTTTGCTGCATTAGTACGCTTAGAAATCTCCGTAGAGATACGAGCGATAGTTCTGCGAGCTGCTTTGATCACGTTTGGATTCTCAATAGCAGAAACAGCATGTGCAAATTTCAATTTGTTTAAGGCAGCTTTCTCTTCTACAAGACGTGCTGTTAAATCCTCAGTTGATAATTCTACGATTTCTGAATTTTTCATTTTTCAATTTGTTGTGCCGGGTTATCGCGAGGTTAAAACCGCCTTACTGGTAACGGCAGTAAGGCTTATCTCTTGACATTACCGACGATTATTATGCTTCAACGTAATCTCTACGTATCACAAATTTCGTTTGAACCGGTAATTTTTGCGCAGCTAAGCGTAATGCTTCTTTCGCGATTTCCAATGGAACGCCTTCTGCTTCAAATAACATACGGCCTGGGCGCACTACCGCTACCCAATATTCTGGAGCACCTTTACCTTTACCCATACGTACCTCTGCAGGCTTCTTCGTAACAGGTTTGTCAGGGAAAATGCGGATCCAAACTTGTCCTTCACGCTTCATATAACGAGTAACCGCAATACGAGCTGCCTCAATCTGACGGCTTGTGATCCATGCTGGTTCCATTGATTTGATACCGAAAGATCCGAAAGCTAATTCCGCTCCACGAGTGGCATTACCCTTCATACGGCCTTTCTGCATCTTTCTGAACTTCGTTCTTTTTGGCTGTAACATGTTCGTATTTTTTTAAATCTGTTAAACAGATAATCTAAATCTTGTTATTAATTAATCTCTTTTACCTCCACGGTTGTTATCACGACGTCCGCCACGGTTTCCACCACGACCTCCGCGGTTGTCACGACGGTTGTTGTTGTCACCACCTTCGTTGCCACCACGTGATTTAACGCCTGACGCTTGACCAATGTTTGGAGATAAATCTCTCTTACCGTAAACTTCACCTTTACAGATCCAAACTTTTACGCCAATTTTACCGTAAGTTGTCAATGCTTCTGCTAATGCATAATCAATATCAGCACGCAATGTGTGTAGAGGAGTTCTTCCTTCTTTGTACTGCTCTGTACGAGCCATCTCAGCACCACCTAAACGACCTGAACACATTACCTTGATACCTTCTGCTCCCATACGCATTGTAGATGCAATCGCAGTTTTCATTGCACGACGGAATGAAATACGTGCCTCTAATTGCTTAGCAATACCTTCTGCAACTAGTTTCGCATCTAACTCTGGACGTTTGATCTCGAAAATGTTGATCTGAACATCTTTCTTAGTTAATTTCTTTAACTCTTCTTTGATCTTATCAACTTCTTGACCACCTTTACCAATTACGATTCCTGGACGTGCTGTGTGGATTGTTACAGTGATACGTTTTAACGTTCTCTCAATAACAACTTTTGCTACACCGCCTTTTGCGATACGTACCGAAAGATATTTTCTTATTTTTTCGTCCTCAACTAACTTATCAGAATAGTTGTTGCCTCCGAACCAATTAGAATCCCATCCTTTGATGATTCCTAATCTGCTACCTATTGGATTTGCTTTTTGTCCCATTCTTAATATTATTAGTTGTTAACGTTATTAATACTATCTACTACCAAAGTTACATGGTTTGAACGCTTACGAATTCTATAACCACGACCTTGTGGCGCTGGACGTAATCTCTTTAATTGACGACCTCCACCTACAGATACTTCTTTAACATACAATCCGCCGTCTTCTACTGAAGAACCTTCGTTTTTAGACTCCCAATTCTTGATTGCTGATAATAATAATTTCTCAACACGAATGGCAGCTTCTTTACCTGTATGTTTTAGAATGTAAAGTGCGTTCTCTACTTTCTGTCCACGGATAAGATCCACTACTAGACGCATCTTACGTGGTGAAGTAGGGCAATTCAATAACTTGGCAGTAGAAGCTCCTCCTACTTGAGCTTTTTCCTGCTCTTTGCGCTGCTTAATTAAAACAGACTTTTTGAGTTTTTTTGTTGCTTCCATTACCTATTATTTTTTCTTTTCTGCGTGGCCTCTGAAAGTACGCGTAGGCGCAAATTCACCAAGCTTGTGACCAACCATATTTTCTGTTACATAAACTGGAATAAATTTATTCCCGTTGTGCACTGCGAAGGTATGACCAACAAAATCAGGTGAAATCATTGATCTGCGTGACCAAGTCTTGATTACTGATTTCTTGTTTGTTTCATTCATAGAAAGAACTTTTCTTTCTAAGTTGTGATCGATATAAGGACCTTTTTTAATTGAACGAGCCATTATTTTTTCCTTCTCTCAATGATGTAACGATTCGATGTTTTCTTCTTGTAGCGTGTTTTGTAGCCTTTAGCTAATACACCTGTGCGTGAGCGTGGGTGACCTCCAGATGAACGTCCTTCACCACCTCCCATAGGGTGATCAACCGGGTTCATCGCAACACCACGAACTCTAGGACGACGACCTAACCAACGTTTACGACCTGCTTTACCTAATACTTGGTTTGCTTTCTCTGCATTCGATACGGAACCGATGGTAGCAACACATGTCAATAAAATCATACGAGTCTCGCCTGAAGGCAATTTGATAATAGCATACTTACCATCACGTGCAGACAATTGTGCATATGTACCTGCTGAACGTGCAATGGAACCACCTTGTCCTGGATTCAATTCAATGTTGTGAATGATAGAACCCAATGGGATGTTTGCCAATGGCATAGTATTACCTACTTCTGGGGCTACTGATTCGCCTGCAATCACTGTTTGACCAACTGTTAATCCAGCTGGAGCAATGATATAACGTTTCTCTCCATCTGCGTAGTGCAATAATGCAATACGTGCAGTACGATTTGGATCATACTCAATGGTAGCAACTTTTGCAGGGATATCTTTTTTATCGCGTTTGAAATCTATTAATCGGTATGATTTTTTGTGTCCCCCACCGATGTAACGCATAGTCATTTTACCGGAGTTATTACGACCACCTGACTTCTTGATGCTAACTACTAATGATTTCTCAGGAACGTTAGTTGTAACGTCTGAATAATCAGCACCTACTCTGAAGCGAGTACCAGGGGTAACCGGTTTGAATCTTTTAACTGCCATTTCTTATTATAGTGTACTGTAAAAGTCAATAGTTTCACCATCTTTAACTGTAATGATGGCCTTCTTATATTTAGGGCTTCTGCCTGATACAAATCCAGCTTTAGTGTAACGGCTTTTCGCCTTACCTGCAACAACTGCTGTGTTAACTGCAACTACAGTCACACCAAACATTTGCTCAACCGCTGTTTTGATTTGAATCTTGTTTGCTCTATGATCTACTTTGAAAGCATAACGGTTTAATTTTTCCGTTAATAATGAAGCTTTCTCAGTTAAAATAGGTTTTTTAATAATTTCCATATTATTTAGCGAATGCTTCCTCCAAAGTTTTAACAGAATCTGCAGTTAACAATAATTTCGTAGCGTTCAATACATCATATGTATTTAAATCTGATGCTACGATAACTTTTGCTTTCTTCAAGTTTCTGCTTGATAAATAAACATTGTTATTGTATGCTGGCAATACTAATAAAGTTTTCTCGTCAGCAAGGTTTAATGCATTAACAAAAGCTAAGTAGTTTTTAGTTTTGATTGAATCGAAGTTAACTTCATCCAATACAACAACATTGTTCTCTTGTGCTTTGTAAGATAATGCTGATTTACGTGCTAATTGCTTTAATTTTTTATTCAATTTGAAGCTATAGTCACGAGGTTGAGGACCGAATACACGACCACCACCATTAAACAATGGAGATTTGATAGAACCCGCACGAGCACCACCTGTTCCTTTTTGTTTGTGTAATTTACGAGTTGAACCCGCAATCTCATTACGTTGTTTTGATTTGTGTGTACCTTGGCGTTGGTTCGCTAAGTATTGTTTCACATCCAAATAGATTGCGTGGTCGCTTGGTGTAACACCGAATACCGACTCAGGAAGCTGCACCTTGGCACCTGTTTCTTTTCCTGATAAATTTAATACTTTAACTTCCATCTCTACTATTTGTCTACGATTACATATGAACCCTTAGCTCCTGGTACGGAACCACTAACAACAATTAGGTTTTGCTCTGGGTAAACTTTCAAAATCTGTAAATTCTGAACTTTTACACGCTCGCCACCTGTACGACCCGCCATACGCATTCCTTTGAATACTCTTGAAGGCCAAGATGAAGCTCCCAATGAACCTGGTGCACGTAGTCTGTTGTGCTGACCGTGAGTCGCACCACCTACACCACCAAAGCCATGACGCTTCATTACACCTTGAAATCCTTTACCTTTGGAAGTACCAACTACATCTACGTACTCGCCTTCTTCAAATAAAGTAACATCAACGATGTCTCCTAGTTCTTTCGCATCTGTAAAAGTTTTGAATTCAACTAGTTTACGCTTAGGACTAACTCCTGCTTTTGCAAAATGTCCTTTTAGAGGAGCGCTCGTGTTCTTTTCCTTAGCATCATCATAGCCAAGTTGAACTGCCGAATAACCATCCTTCTCTTCCGTACGTATCTGCGTAACCACGCACGGCCCAGCCTCGATTACTGTACAAGGGATATTCTTCCCTTCAGCATTGAACAGGCTGGTCATTCCTACTTTTTTACCAATAATTCCTGACATGTTATAAATTAATTAATTAAACGTCCATCGAAGCAGTAGGGCTTCGCTCAAGACACAATTCCCCATTTAGGGACTGCAAAAGTACAAACAATTTTATAACTATCAAATAGTTAGTCAATTATTTTTAAAAAAATAGCCCCGATTTTTTTCGAGGCTTTCCTATAGATCAAAATATGTGTCTAAATTTTTATTATCGGCTCACCCGCCAACATCCGCTGATACCTAATCAAAGCCTCCACATAATAGTAGTCCGCATAGGTTAATGGAACATCTACTTCCGAGTTCAAAGGCAATGCCCCAACGCTATGAGCCAACAAATACCCTCCATTACTTCCATCCTTCACGAAATAAGTCTCTGAAGACAAACTCTTAAGCATTTCTTCTGCTTTTCGCAGGTATTCCTTCCCTACTTTACCCTTGCTATATTGCGATAACTCCAATAAAGCCGATGCAATAATTGCTCCCGCCGAAGCATCCCGCAAGCTCCTACGCGAATAGGTCTTACTGTCCGATGGAATCTTATCCTTATCAAAATCCCAATATGGAATTAAATCAGCCGGTAAATTCGGATTCTTCAAAATATAATCGGCAATTTTTTGAGCCTGTTTCAAATAAGCCTTATCCTTGGTTTCTCGGTACATCATGGTATAGCCATAAAGCCCCCAGGCTTGTCCGCGAGCCCATGCAGATTCATCTGCCGCCCCTTGAGCGGTTTGCTTAGCCAATACTTCCCCCGTTTTTGGATCATAATCAATCACGTGAAAAGAACTATTATCTGCTCTAAAATGATTTTTCATCGTGGTATTCGCATGTGTAATGGCAACATCAGCATACTTCTTATCCCCTGTCGTTTTTGATAATTCCATTAAAAACTCCAGGTTCATCATATTATCGATGATTACTGGAAATTTCCAAACATTATGATCCCATGAACGAATGGTTTTCGTCGTTGGGTTAAACCGACTTGTAAGTGATTCTGCACCTGTTTTTAATATAGGTTGATATTGACTGCTATCACCCGTCAAACGTAGGGCATTCCCGAAACTACAAAACAACATAAAACCCAAATCATGTGTTCCTTTATTATATTGTTCCTTTTCCAATTCCTTTAATTTATCCAGACCAGCCTGTTTTAATGCTGAATTCCCGGTTCCTTCGGATAAATACAATAAAGTGCCCGGATAAAATCCAGAACACCACCAGGAAGAATTGGAAAACTTCTGTTCCCCAGCTTCAAAGGTTTTTGGAAATTTATTGGCAGGAACTACTGATACTAAATGTTGATACTGTTTTGCCGATGCTTCCAATTGACCATTGATAAAATCAAAACTTAATTTTAGGTCCTGTTTCTGGCCAAATGAAATCTGCAATGAAATCAGACAAAGGGTGATGGTAGAATAAATTCGCCTCATTGTTGTGGTTTTTTAAATTGATAAAATTTAGGAATAAACAAAATAAGGATATAAAAAGAAAAACAATACAAAAATCTACGATATCGTTTTCAGTAAATTTCCTTTCTTGGAATAAATTGCCATGAAGTCCTAAATAAAGTCCACATTCATAATTCTCATTTATTTTTGTTTCTAATTCAATATTTACTTTGGAATAATAGGAATCAAACTTTACATTCTGCCTCAGCTGTATCGGATTTGCGTCGGACCTTGTTCGAAAAATTTCGAACAAAATCCGAAGAAGATCCGAAGAAGGTCCGGCGAAAGTCCGGTAGAACAGTTAGTTTGAGTAAAAGATTTTTTGGCCAAAACCCAAATTCAACCCCTACCTCAATTTCCATAACAAGGCATCCGATTCTTGAATTTATACCGGCTTAAGCATGCTCATTAATCCTGAAAAAATTCAGGTAATAAAAAAAGGAGCTGTCATGTGACAGCTCCTTCAGAAAATCTTGTGAATGGATTATTAAAATTGTCCTGTATTAAGCATAACTAAAGTACATGCTTCAACGACTTCAATCCCATTTTCTCTTGCCTTTTCAGCAAGTTCAGCATTTTCAGCTCCAGGATTAAAAATAATACGTTTCGGCTTTGTCTTTAAAATATAGTCATAATATTGAGGCTGGTTCTGAGGACCTACATACAAGGTCATTGTATCTATATCGGTATGAATCTCCTCTGCAGGTTCGATTTCTGCTCCAGCTACTTTACCAACCTTACGTCCTACATTGACGATGGGATGGCCTTTTCTAACCAATTTATTGGCTACCAAATACGAATATCTTGCCGGATTGGTACTCGCACCTAAAATCAAGGTCTTTTTCATATATTGTTATTAGGATTTTAATTTACTAATTCACCACTTGCATTATATGCATTTTGTCTCAAAATAGGCATTTCTAAGATTTTATACAAATCATCTAAATGATTCAAACTCCCATTTGCCATATTTGTCAACAAAACAATCGTGACATCATTTTTCAAATCGCGGACATATAAGCTTTTAAATCCATGCCACCATCCGGTATGATATACGATCGGATTGCCCGGAGGACTAAATGTCCGCCAGCCATAAGCATAACTGAATAAGCTTCTTTTCGCATCGCTTCTTGGCATATACATCGAGTCCAGAGAAGACTGACTCACGATACGACCTTCCTTGATGGCTAGATCCAATAAATACATATCCTGAACAGTACTGTAAATCCCTTTATCACCAACTGGTCCATCCAGGTAGTTGCGAACGACCGAACGGCGCCAAACTTTATCATGCCCCATAACATTGGATGGTGTTTTTTCATACACGGCTGTAGAATATACCGCTGTATGCTTCATGCCTGCAGGATCGAAAATATTTTCCTTCATATAAACAGCAAAATCCTGACCGGTCACTTTTTCAATGATGGAAGCCAAGACCATAAAGTTGGAATTGTTATAATGGAAACGACCATCTGGTGCGCCATAGCGATTCGGATGTTTTTCGATCAACAAGTTCATCGCATCCTGATTGGACATCGGTTTTTTGCGGTCTGGCCATGCTTCTTCAGAGAAATAAACATAATTGGGCAGTCCGGAACGGTGGGAAAGCAATTGCGCGATACTAATTCCAGGATACGGGAAATTAGGATAAAAGTCGTTCACGGTATTATCCATTTTCAATTTTCCCTCTTGAACCAGTTTCATGACCGCCAAGGCTGTGATAGGCTTGGAGGCAGAGGCAAGTTCAAATTGAGAATTAATATTCAAACTATCTTTTAACAGATAATCAGCCCAACCAAAGGCATTTTGATACAGGATCTTTCCTTTTTTGGCGACTAAAACATTTCCATTAAAGGCTGATTTTTTATGAAGATTCTGCATAAAAGCATCGATCTGTTTATCGGCTTTCGTAGAATCATAAATCAATGCAACACTATCTTTCTTTGCTTGATCTATCTTAATTTCTTTTTGTTTTGCTTCTGGCGAAGAACAAGAGAACATCGTAAATGTCCCTAACCCCAATACGAATAATAAATTTTTTATTGACACGCTTCTAATCTGAATCTTTTTCTTACTAATTATGTCTGATGAATTCTTGACAAATTACTATATATTGTGACAAATTACAATAAATATTAGCTTTCTTTTGATAAAACTATAGTTACAAATTAGCTATTCCGCATAATCCCCAAGAATATCTTGACATTTAGAAAACGGTTCAAAAATCCACTTATTGCAATTCAACAAAAATATTAAGATCTAAATCTTGAGGAAGCAAATAATCCATTCGATAGAAACTATATCAAACAACAAAAGCCAGCATTAATGCTGGCTTTTGGTATTTTATAGAATACTCAGATTATGCTAATAAGCGAATCGGAGCTTCGATTAATCCTTTTAATGTTTGTAAGAATTGAGCACCAGTAGCACCATCCACCACACGGTGGTCACAACCTAGGGTTAATTTCATGATGTTTCCAGGAACAACTGCTCCATTTTTCACAACAGGAACTTGTTGGATAGCACCAACTGACAAGATCGCTCCATCAGGTGAGTTGATAATAGATGTAAATTCATCAATACCAAACATACCCAAGTTAGAAACAGTGAAAGTTGATCCTTCCCAATCCGAAGGTTGTAATTTCTTAGCTTTAGCTTTTTGAGCGAAATCTTTAACCTCCGCAGAGATGTGTGATAAAGATTTACCATCAGCAAAACGAACAACCGGAACTAGTAATCCATCTTCAACAGCCATTGCAACACCGATATTTGTATGTTCATTATAACGGATTTTGTCGCCTAACCAAGAAGAGTTTACATTAGGGTGTTGTTTTAGGGCAACAGCTACAGCTTTCACAACGATATCGTTGAAAGAAACTTTAACTGGAGCTACCTCATTGATTTGAGCACGAGCAGCCATTGCATTGTCCATATCTACACTGATTGTCAAGTAGAAATGTGGTGCAGTGAATAATGACTCAGACAATCTACGAGCGATCGTCTTACGCATTTGGTTCACCGGTTTTTCAGTGAAACGCTCTTCTCCAACAAATTGAGGTAAACTGATTGTTTTCGCTTCAGACGCTGCCGCAGGTGCAGAAGCCGCTGCTGCTGCAGGAGCTGCAGACGGAGTGAAGTTTTCAACGTCTTTTCTTACGATACGACCATTTTCTGCTGAACCTTTCACTTGGCTCAAATCAATACCTTTTTCTTTAGCAATTTTCTTTGCCAGAGGAGAAGCTTTGATTCTAGCGTCGCTAGAAGTTGATGCAGCAACTGGAGCATCAGATTTACTTTCCTGAACCACTGGTTTTTCTTCTTCTTTTTTAGATTCAGATTTTGCAGCAGCAGGTTTTTGATTTAATAGAGGTGTAACATCTGTTCCCGCAGGGCCAACGATAGCAATAATATCATTAACCTTTGCAGCTTGACCAGCTTCAACACCTACATATAATAAAGTACCATCAGCATAAGCTGTCACTTCCATAGTCGCTTTATCAGTTTCTACATCAGCAATAGCATCATCCGATTTGATGGTATCTCCAACTTTAAAATTCCATTGCGCAATCACCCCTTCAGTCATTGTATCAGACAATAAAGGCATGGTAATCACTGTAACGCCAAGGTCTTCAGCAGTTACATTACTTCCTGAATCCGCTGCAGGAGCCTCTTCAGTAGATTTTTCAGCTTTTTCCTCAGCCTTAGTTTCTTTCTTATCCTCGGAAGAACCAGCTGCATCACCTTTCAATAATGCTTCGTAATCTTCACCTTCTTCACCCAACACCGCGATTACTGAATCAATTGGAACGGCTTCGCCTTCTTTCGGTCCAATATATAACAATGTACCTTCTTGATAAGATTCAAAGTCCATTGTAGCTTTATCAGTTTCAACCTCTGCAATAAGGTCTCCTGAATTTACTTTATCACCAACTTTTTTGTGCCATTTAGCGATCACACCTTCAGTCATGGTGTCGCTCATTTTTGGCATTTTTACTACTTCAGCCATCGTTTAGGATTCTTCTATTTAAGTTAAAGTAATTATCATTAATTAATCCATGACAAAAGGATAGTCCTCTTGAACATAAACATCTTTGTAGATATCCGCGGCATCAGGGTATGGAGACTCTTCAGCAAATTTCACTGAATCATCAACGATTTTCTTAACCTTCGCTTCTACTTCATCAAACCAAGCTTGATCTGCATATTTATTTTCAACAATAGCGTGTTTCACAGCGATTATTGGATCTCTTTCTTTGTACTCTTCCAATTCCTCTTTTGTACGGTATTTTGCAGGATCGGACATGGAGTGACCTTTATAACGGTAAGTACGAATTTCTAAGAAAGTAGGACCTTCACCCGCACGAGCACGTTGTACCGCCTCATCCATTGCATTGTGAACAGCAACAACATCCATACCATCTACAGGTGCACTTGGCATATCAAATCCAAGACCCATTTTATAGATATCTTGCATGTTAGTCGTACGTTTTACAGAAGTACCCATTGCATAGCCGTTGTTTTCACAAACAAAGATTACCGGTAATTTCCATAACATCGCCATATTCAAAGTTTCATTGAAAGCACCTTGACGTACAGCACCGTCACCCATGTAACAGATATTTACATTATCTGTTCCCAAATATTTCTCAGCAAAAGCAATACCAGCACCTAAAGGAATTTGACCTCCTACGATACCGTGACCACCCATGAATTTATGCTCTTTGGAGAAGAAGTGCATGGAGCCTCCTTTACCTTTTGAACAACCCGTAACTTTACCAAATAATTCTGCCATACAAGCATCCGCCGATACCCCTTTTGCTAATGCATGGGCGTGATCACGGTAGGCTGTAATCAAAGAATCTTCAGGTTTAATCACAGACATCGTACCAGCAACTACGGCCTCTTGTCCAATGTATAAGTGACAAAATCCACGAATTTTTTGCTGTCCATATAGCTGTCCAGATTTCTCTTCAAATTTGCGCATGAGCAGCATGGATTCATACCACTCTAGGTAGGTTTCTTTTGTTATAGGTGTTGAACTCATTTCTAAGTATTGAATTTCTTTACTAAACTGACCACAAATTTAATCAATTTTAACGAGATTTCGGATAATTTTTAGCTTACATTTCTCGGTTTTATATGGTTTATGTAAAATTATCGTCGCTCAATTCCCCTCTTATCCTTTCCCTTGCTCCTTTAAAATCTATCTCAATAAAAAAAAGCGACCTTTTAAGGTCGCTTTACTTATTTCAATTTTTCGATTAATTCATCCATGTTCAATTTTTCCTGCTCCCCAGTCTCCATGTTCTTCAAAGACAATTGTCCCGAACTCACTTCTTCATCCCCGACCAAAAGAACATAAGGTATTGCTTTAGAGTCAGCATAACTCATTTGTTTTTTGAGCTTAACCGCTGAAGGATACAATTCGACAGCAACCCCGGCCTCACGCAATCTATACATCAATGGTAAAGTGAAATCCTCAATCGCAGAATCAAAGTTGACAATCAATAATTTTGTTCTTTCGGAACCGCCTTGTGGAAATAAATTCAACTCCTCCAAGACATCATAGATACGATCAGCTCCAAATGACACCCCCACTCCTGTCAGGTCCTTCAACCCGAACATTCCTGTCAGGTCATCATAGCGACCACCACCACCAATACTTCCCATCTGAACCTCATTGGTCTTCACCTCAAAAATACATCCGGTATAATAATTCAAGCCACGTGCTAAAGTGATATCTACTTCAACGACTTTTTCTAAGAGGTCCGCACGACCGAACTTTTCAACGTAAGCAAAAACTTCTTCAATCTCTGCAATCCCTTGCATCCCAACTGTAGAGTTTGAAAGGACTGTTCTCATGGATGCTATTTTATCCAAATTAGAACCTTGAAGCTCAATGATTGGTTTTAAGGTTGCTAAATCAGCCTCCGTAAATCCTCTTTCCAACAATTCCTTATTGACACCATCCAAACCAATTTTATCAAGCTTGTCAATAGCAACAGTCATATCCACGATTAACTCAGGCTTACCCACTACTTCTGCAATTCCTGATAAGATCTTTCTATTATTCAGCTTGATATTAAAATCCTTCAATCCTAACTTCAGCAAGGCTTCATTGTAGATTAGAATAAATTCAGCTTCATTCAACAATGAGCTTGAACCTACAACATCTACATCACATTGGTAAAATTCTCTGTATCTTCCTCGCTGCGGACGGTCAGCACGCCATACTGGCTGAATCTGAAATCTCTTAAAAGGTAGGGCTATATCATTTTGATGCATCACCACATAGCGCGCAAATGGAACTGTCAAATCATAACGCAATGCTTTCTCTGAAATATGAGAAATTAAGGGATTCGAACTTTTGCTTTCCAACAAATCTGCTGGGGCCTTGCTCAAATAATCTCCAGAGTTTAAGATTTTGAAAATTAATTTATCACCTTCATCACCATATTTTCCGGTTAAGGTTGAAAGGTTTTCAAATGAAGGGGTTTGGATCTCCGCATATCCAAATTTTCTGAAAATTGATTTTAACGTATTAAAAATAAAATTACGCTTATCCATTTCCAATGGAGAAAAATCACGAGTACCCTTAGCTAATGATGGTTTTATTGATGCCATAGCCGCAAAGATAGGTATTAGATGTGAGAAGTGAGATGTGAGATATTAGAAATAGATGTGAGAAGTGAGATGTGAGAATTGAGATAGAAAACGGAAAAGTATAGGTGTAAAGAAATGGGCTAGATTAGATGTGAGAAGTGAGATGTGAGAATTGAGATAGAAAACGGAAAAGTATAGGTGTAAAGAAATGGGCTAGATTAGAGGTGAGATGTGGGATATTAGAAATAGATGTGACAATTGAGATAGAAAACGGAAAAGTAAAGGTGTGTGGAAATGGGAGAAATTTGATTTGATATTGGGATGTGAATTTTGAAATTTTAGAAATAAGAATTGAGGAATTGGAATGGAAGATATGATTAATAATCATGCTATTGAGACTAAATTTCTCAAATCTCACATCTCCTATCTCAAATCTACTCTTCAAATATCTTCAAGAATTCGCAGGCTCTTTCTGCAGCTATTTTTTCCGCGCTCTTCTTATTGAAATCGCGACCTAAGCCACATTCTTCGCCATCGACCACGGCAACTACAGAAAACATTTTGTTGGACTCCCCTTCTGGGTTATCAACCTGGACAAAACTAATTTCTTTGTTGTTGTGCTGGCACCATTCGATCAAGCGGCTCTTAAAGTTTGTTTCTGTTACTTCAAGGGTTTGAATATCGACATGGGGTTTAATAATTCGGGAAAGAAGAAACTCACGGGTGAAGGTATATCCCTTATCAAGATAGACCGCTCCAACCAATGCTTCAAAGGCATCTCCGAGTAGAGAACCTTGTTTGTTGGGATAACTGATCATTCGAGCATCGAACTCAATCATCTCATTAAATCCAAGCTTACGGGAAAGCTGGTTCAAGTTGGCACGAGATACGATTTTAGATCGCATTTCGGTCAAGAAACCTTCATCCTTGTAGGGATAAAGTTTAAAAAGTAATTCAGCGACCACCGACCCCAATACTGCATCGCCCAGGAATTCCAATCGTTCATTGCTATTTTTGACCCCATCTTTGATGAGGACAGCAACGGACTTATGGCGGAAAGCCATTTGATAAAGGCGTACATTGCCAGGTACGAAACCAAGCAAGTTCTTTAGTTTCCGAACGTAATTGCGATTAGGGGACAGATAAAGATTATAAACCTGTGTGATGGGCATAATTACTCTAAATAACAATAGGTAGTTGGAAAATGCAACTACCTATTCTAAATGTTTAGCATGGAAAAAATGAATACATCTTAACCATTATACTTTTTCACAATAATTGTTGCGTTGTGACCTCCGAACCCGAAGGTATTACTCAAAGCAGCGTTTACAACCCTTTTTTGTGCAGTATTGAACGTAAAGTTCAATTTGCTATCAATTTCAGGGTCATCAGTGAAATGATTGATCGTTGGAGGAACAATATCATTTTTAACTGCCAAAATAGAGGCAATAGCTTCTACAGCACCAGCAGCACCTAGCAGGTGACCTGTCATGGATTTTGTAGAACTGATATTTAAATTATAAGCGTGTTCACCAAAAAGGTCAACGATAGCTTTTGTTTCACTCACATCTCCTACAGGCGTTGAAGTTCCATGAACATTGATATAATCAATATCTGAGAAATCCATTCCGGCATCTTTGATGGCCATAGTCATGGCTAACTTAGCGCCTAATCCTTCAGGATGGGATGCAGTAATATGATACGCATCAGCACTCATTCCACCACCGACAACTTCCGCGTAAATTTTTGCTCCGCGCGCTAAGGCATGTTCCAAGCTTTCCAACACGATGGCACCAGAACCTTCACCAGATACAAATCCATCCCGATCTTTATCGAATGGTCTTGATGCTGTTTTAGGGTCATCGTTACGCGTTGAAAGGGCATGCATTGCATTAAATCCACCAATTCCAGCTTCATTGATTGTTGCTTCAGAACCACCAGTAATAATAATGTCGGACCTTCCCGTACGGATATACGTAAAGGCATCGATCATTGCGTTGGTAGCCGATGCACAAGCAGAAACTGAAGAAAAGTTAGGACCTTGCAAGCCATGGCGCATAGAAATATGTCCAGGTGCTAAGTCGATAAGCATTTTAGGAATAAAGAAAGGATTGAACCTAGGAGTACCATCTCCTTTAGAGTATTGGGCAACTTCCTCAGTGAAAGTTGTTAATCCTCCAATTCCAGACCCCCAAATTACACCGATTCGCGTTCTGTCTAATTTATCGAAATCTAAACCTGCGTCTTTTACGGCTTCATCGGTAGATGCTATGGCGTATTGCACAAAAGGATCCATCTTACGGGCCTCTTTACGGTCCATATAGACGTGCGGATCAAAACCTTTGACTTCACAGGCGAACTGTGTCTTGAATTTTGACGCATCAAAATGCGTGATAGGAGCGGCTCCACTTACACCATTTACTAATCCCTCCCAGTATTCTGATACGGAATTACCAATAGGTGTAAGTGCGCCTAATCCTGTTACAACTACTCTCTTAAGCTCCATTTATGATTTTTGGCCTAATAAAATTAGTTAGTTAACGTTTTTTTCTAAGTAAGCGATTGCTTGTCCTACAGTACTGATGTTTTCAGCTTGGTCATCAGGAATTGCAACGTTGAATTCTTTCTCGAATTCCATGATCAACTCAACTGTATCAAGTGAGTCTGCACCTAAATCATTCGTGAAAGAAGCCTCTGGTGTCACTTCATTTTCGTCTACACCTAACTTTTCTACGATAATTGCTTTTACTCTTGATGCGATATCTGACATGATTTTCTAGTTTAATTGTTTAATAAATCTGTGCAAAGAAAAAATAAATATTCCCAAAAATCAAATCTTTTTGACTTTTGAAACTAAATAAAGAACAAAGTTATCCTAAATAAAGTTTTAACACCTTATTAATTAACCTTAATTCAATAATACTAAAACAAATAAAGTTTTACAAACTTAATGCATATTTAATGATATTTTTACTTAATCATCAAACTTAAATGAACCAAAAACGTAATTTTGTAAATCATCAAATATAATTGGCTTGAGCAAAATAACCTTTAAACTCGAAACTGACTTTGACCTTGAACTGGATTTTATCCTTATTGGAATCAGTTCTGTCCTGCGAGATTATCGACTTTGCCATTTCATCAACAAACATACCGGCTTGCAATTCGTTTATGGGAAAGAAGATTATCTGGACCATAATGGAAATAGTAAAGAAAAACCCAAGGATGAATTGGACTATCACATCATTTTTGAATCAAAAAAAAATAAACCCACCCTTCGGAATCACTTTAATATTTTCAGGTACCATAATCAAACTTTTGAGTTTGAATTTTATTTATTGAGCAATCGGTCGGTGGAAGGCGCAGCCCTAATCCCTGAAATTAGTAGTTTTGATTACTTCCTGATGATCAAACATTATATCGATGAGGAAGATCTGGACGCATTATTAGAAAACATCAAGTCTATTCCTGAAGTACTCTTGGTAAAAGAAATAGACCCAACAATATTGAAATCTAAAGAAAATCTGATATTTTAGCGGATTATTAAGATAGTGTAACTAATACACATAAACCTAATCGACTGCTTTAAGGGGAGAATAAAGCAGAAAATGACTTAAAAAAGAATATAAATTTAAAATTTAATTTAAATGGATAAACTAAAAAAGCGGACCAAAATTGTTGCCACACTAGGTCCGGCTTCTTCAAAAAAAGATGTTTTAACCCGTATGATTGCTAAAGGAGTTGACGTTTGTCGCCTTAACTTCTCACACGGTTCTCAGGAAGATCACCTAAAAGTGATCAACACTATCAACGAAATCAACCAAGAACACCCTTTCAACGTAGGTATTTTAGCTGACTTACAAGGTCCGAAAATTCGTATCGGAAAAATGAAAGAAGGTGGTGCCATTCTTGTAAATGGAAGTACTGTAGAGATGACTACGCACGAATTAATTGGTGACGAAAAGAAAATCTACATCACATATGACAACTTTCCGAATGACGTAAAAGAAGATGAAATCATCTTATTGGATGACGGTAAACTTCAATTGCGTGTTTTATCAACAAATCACTTAGATACAGTTACTTGTGAAGTTGTTCATGGTGGTATTTTAACATCTAGAAAAGGAGTTAATCTTCCAAACACCAAAGTTTCAATTCCTTCATTAACTGAAGAGGATTTAGATAATTTAAACTTTGCTCTTGACCATGGTGCTGACTGGATCGCGATGTCATTCGTACGTTCAGCAGAAGACATCAAGCAATGTAAAGAAATCATCAAGCAAAAAGGTTCTCACGCAAAAGTGATTGCAAAAATCGAGAAGCCTGAAGCAATTGACAATATCGACAGCATTATTGAAGCAACAGACGCGATCATGGTTGCTCGTGGTGACCTAGGTGTTGAACTTCCTATGGAAGAAGTACCAGGCCTTCAAAAGATTATTGCTCAAAAATGTCGTAACCTGTCAAAACCAGTAATTATTGCTACCCAAATGTTGGAAAGTATGATTACTACTCCACGTCCAACACGTGCAGAGGTTAATGACGTTGCGAACTCAGTAATTGATGGTGCTGATGCTGTGATGTTAAGTGGCGAAACTTCAGTTGGTGAATTCCCTGAGATCGTTATCGAAACAATGGCAAAAGTTATTACTCATGTTGAAGCAACTTCTTATCCATACTATAGCGACAAAGAACAATTAGGAACAGTACCTGTAACCCGTATTCCAGATGCTATTTGTAGCTCTTCTATTTTCTTGGCTGAAAAAACTCATGCATCTGCAATCGCAGTAATGACTTCTTCAGGTTATACTGCCATGGAAATTTCTAGTTACCGTCCGGATGCAGATATCTATGTTTTCACTGGTAATAAAACTTTATTGCGTACGCTTAGCTTATGCTGGGGTGTGAAAGCATTTATCTACGAAAAATACGAATCTACCGATGGTACAATCCAAGATGTAAACGGCTTATTAAGAGAGCGTCACTTGGTAGAACCGGGTCAGATTGTAATCAACACTTCTTCTACCCCATTACATGAAAAAGGTAGAACAAATACAATCCGTGTTTCAGAAGTAAGATAATTACGAAATAAACAAGAAAGCCTCATTTAATATGAGGCTTTCTTGTTTATATATTTTTGAAACTACTTCAGAATAAGGGAGTTTAAAACGTCTTTGGACTCAAACTTATCCTTTTGGGAATTATTGTCCAATTTTTTGGTTCCTGGCATCATTACACTCTCTGAGCCAGTCAATTTCTTTTCTAGAATTACACTGTCATCCATAGTCCCTTGATTTGGTGTTTGCTGCAGATTTAATTTCTTTCCTTTGTATGCATTTGGGATCTCTATCGTAGAACTTAGAGAATCAAATAATGGTATTTTGAAAGCCTTTAAACTATCCTGCTTGGATTTATCCAACTTGAGTTCTAATGGTTTCATTTTTTGAAAATTTTGATTATTTTGAGCAGACGAAGGAAGTACCCAAATCAAAAGCAGCATGGAAATAAAGATGAAATTTTTCATAATCAGAGTCTTAAGTCATAATTCTATAACAAAACAAATCCATTTCTGCTAAAAAAGCTAAAATTTCGCTGTTAAAATGTGTTAAATGAGAAAATTAGCTGTTTTCCCTTATTACTTTTGTAACAAATGAAGAAAAGAAGTATTGCATTGATTATTTGGCTGATGTCCATTGCGCTAATAGGTGTGATGGCTATGCAATATTATTTTGTGCGGGAGTCCTTTATCAAAGAATCAAAATTATTCGATGAGGAGGTTAAAGCCTCCCTATCAGCAGTAGCCAACAAAATCGAACGCCAAGAGATCTATGATTTTGCTAGGGAACAAGAACGTCTGAATCAGGAGAAGTTTAGAATTGATCAGGAAAGAATTCAGAAGAATGAAAAAATACTAGCGCTTCAGTTAAGTTATCAGGATAGTATCAAAACCTTGCAAAGAAGAGCTTTTGCACATACGACCCACTTCAATTATCTAGAGCGTCAATTAAATCAGCAATTCCCAGCTGTCCCCATTAGTAATGAGTTCTACGAGACCTATTTACGAAGGAAAGATTATAAACATTTAGTCAGAATCACTCTAGAACAGGGGCTTACATCTGATAATACCATTGGTGAATTCACGAATGTTGAGGCCATAAAAGTTATTCCAAGGGTGGCTCAGAAGGATGATAGTACTCGGTATTTAATTCCAGTATTTTCACCTCCGGCTACGGAAGCCATTGCTTATCAAATCCGAACATTACCTCCAAGAATTGACTCGAGATCCATTGGGAAAATTGAGGAACTGGAGATCAAACTAAATAATTTAAGAAATCAGAAGTTAACAGAAGCTGCTACCCTATACGATACGATTGCTATTTTAGGTGGCAAAAAAAGCTCTGTCATTGCTGATGTTGCCATGGGGATGGAATTATCCAAAAGACCCTTGGCAGAACGTATCAATGGAAAAAAGACGGTGAAATTATTGATTCATGAGCTTTCTGAGCGCGGGATAAAATCATCCTTCGTTATGGAGATCAAGGATTTCAATAAGATGCCGGTATTTCAAGGGGTATATCAATTCAACAACGAAGAGTTAAAGGAGGTTAGTAATCCATTGATCTATACAGCAAGATTATTCCAAGGTGACCGAGGAAATGCGCCGGGTGAATTAAGTATTCACTTCCCAAATAAAGGCGGGATTATTGCGGAAACCATGGGATATTGGCTGTTCCCGACCATCTTGGCTTTGCTTGCGCTATTGATTGGATGTTTCGCTTATACCCTGAGCATTATCTTCAAGCAAAAGAAGATTTCCGAAATGAAAACGGATTTCATCAACAATATGACGCATGAGTTTAAAACTCCAGTGGCAACTATTATGATCGCGAGTGAGTCTTTGCGTGATCCGGAAATTTCGGCTGATGGCAAACGTGTAAATAAACTCGCAAATATCATTTATGATGAGAATGTCAGATTGGGTTCTCATATTGAAAGGGTTTTGAATATTGCGCGTTTAGAAAAGGAAAACTTGAAAATTGAACGGGTCAATGTTTATATTAATTCCCTGGCAAATGCCGTTCTGGAGAGTATGCGCCTGCAAATGGATAAGGCAGAAGGAACCTTGAATATCGACTTGGCAGCGGTTAATGATTTGGTGGTTGGAGATGAACTTCACCTATCCAATGTCATGTTTAATTTGGTTGATAACGCAATTAAATACTCTCAAGAAAAACCAGAAATCACTTTCAAGACTTTTAATAGAGGGAACAACATTGTAATCTCCGTTGCAGATAAGGGAATGGGGATGACCAAGGATCAACAAGAAAAGATTTTTGATCAATTTTACAGGATCCCTACGGGAAACATTCACAACGTAAAAGGCTTTGGACTAGGCTTAAGTTATGTCAATGATATTATCAAAAGACTAAACGGCAAAATATCAGTTAAAAGCGAAAAAGATAAAGGCACACAATTTGAAGTAACTCTTCCTTTGAAGGACGCCTCCAAGGAAGTAGCATAATAAATAAAAGAAATTATGAATCAAAAGATATTATTAGCAGAAGATGATCCTAATTTGGGCGAGTTATTAAAGGATTACCTAGAACTAAAGGGTAAATTCGATGTGGTATTATGTAAGGATGGTCAAGAAGGTATGGATGCCTTCAGAAAAGAGGAATTTGATCTTTGTATCCTAGACGTCATGATGCCCAAGAAAGACGGCTTTTCATTAGGAAAGGATATTCGAAAAATAAATCAAACAGTTCCTATCATTTACGCGACAGCAAAAGGAATGATGGAAGATAAGACCCAGGCATTTGAATTGGGAGGTGATGATTATATCACTAAACCCTTCCGTGTGGAGGAATTATTGCTACGAATAAATGCCTTGCTCAAAAGAGCATCGAAAGATAAGGAAGAAGAAGTTTCTGATAAATTTGAAATCGGTGATTATTTCTTCGATTATACAAGTCAGATTATTTCATTCAAGGGACAACAGCAAAAGCTTTCAACCAAAGAAGCCGAATTACTACGTCTTTTATGTTTGAAAAAGAACGATGTATTGACCCGAGAGGAAGCATTGATTAAGATCTGGCATGATGACAATTACTTTACCGGAAGAAGCATGGATGTTTTTTTAAGTAAGTTAAGAAAATATTTGAAGGAAGATCCGAATGTAGAGATTGTGAATGTCCATGGTAAAGGATATAAATTATTAGTGAGTTAATATCTGATTTTTGGGAAGAGTTCTTCTCAGAATGATTACAAAAATAAAATGAATAGGGACAAAATTAATTTGTCCCTATTTTTTATGGTATTCCCTCAGCACAATTGTTTTAGACCAGATTATTAAAGAATGATGGAATATTAAAATGGCTAATAATTTATTTTTACTGGGGATAAATCTCGGTTCACAAATCTTTTTTTTGCAAAATATAAATCTTATCCATAACTTAGCCACCGCTTATAGAGAAAGGCAGAGGGACTAGACCCGATGAAGCCTTAGCAACCTGTCCCTTGACAAGGTGCTACATTCTACCCCGATTGGGAAAGATAAGCTGGTTACAGGTACCTTAGTAGCCTTCTCTTAGCAAAGACTTTTTGAAACATTTTAATTTAGTAGAGATCTATATGCTATTAACAAACAATTTAGGCTACCCACGTGTGGGTGCATTCCGTGAACTGAAGAAAGCTAATGAAGCTTACTGGGCAAAGAAAATCAGCGCGGAAGAATTATTGCAGGCTGGACTGAAAATCCGTGAAAGCAATTGGAAGACTCAAAAGGATGCTGGCATCGAATTGATCCCATCAAATGATTTTTCATTTTATGACCAAGTCCTTGACTTATCATTAACTGTTGGAGCAATTCCTGCTCGTTACAACTCCCTTTTAAACAAAATTGATCGTCAATATAACTTAGATTTATATTTCGCGATGGCACGTGGTTTCCAAGAAGGTGGTGTTGATGTAACTGCTATGGAAATGACAAAGTGGTTTGATACCAACTACCACTATATCGTTCCTGAATTCGTAAAAGATCAAGAATTCAAACTTACTTCAGAGAAATTCTTAAGTGAATACAATGAAGCAAAACAATCAGGCATTGAAACAAAACCTGTTCTGATTGGTCCAATTTCTTACTTATTATTAGGTAAAGAAAAAGAAGCTGGTTTTAACCGCATCGATCTTATCGACAAATTACTTCCTGTATACGAAGAGATCCTTGGAAAACTTGCTGATGCTGGCGCACAATATGTACAAATCGACGAGCCTTTCTTGGCATTAGATATCGATGATGCTACAAAAGCACTTTACGGAAAAGTATTCGAAAAGTTAGCTGCAGCTGCTAAAGGCATCAAATTAATCGTTGCTACTTACTTCGAGGCATTAGGAAACAACGAAGATATCGCTGTAAACCTTCCTGTGCATGCGTTACACCTTGACTTAGTTCGTGGTGAAAACCAACTTGACACTATATTATCCAAAGTTCCTGCATCATTAACTCTTTCATTAGGAGTTGTTGAAGGCCGTAACATTTGGAAAAATGACTATGAAAACTCATTCAAAAAAATCAAACAAGCCGTTGATGCTTTAGGAAAAGACCGTGTTTGGGTTGCTCCTTCTTCATCATTATTGCATGTTCCATTTGATTTAGACAATGAAAACAATGAAGAATCTTTACCTGCTGAAGTGAAAAACTGGTTAGCATTCGCTAAACAAAAATTAGCTGAAGTAAAAGACTTAGCAGTATTAGCTGAGGGTGAAGTAGATGCGGAAACTCAAAAACGTTTTGAAGCAAACAAAGAAGCTGCTGAAAGCCGTCGAACTTCTCCATTGATCCACAAACCAGAAGTAAAAAACAGAGTTAGCAACATCACTGATGAAGATGCTAAACGTACTTCTACTTTCAATGCTCGTAAAGAAGCTCAACAAGCTAAATTCAACCTTCCTGGATTTGCAACTACAACAATCGGTTCATTCCCACAAACGAAAGATGTTCGTAAATGGAGAGCTGACTTGAAAAAAGGTGCTATTTCTCAAGAGGAATACGATAAAGAAATCGCTGCTGAAACGGAAAGAACTATTCGTTTACAAGAAGATCTAGACATCGATGTATTAGTACATGGTGAGTTCGAACGTAATGACATGGTTGAGTATTTCGGTGAGCAATTAGCTGGATATGCATTCACGCAAAATGGATGGGTTCAATCTTACGGTTCTCGTTGTGTAAAACCTCCGATTATTTTTGGTGATGTTTACCGTCCTGAAGACATGACTGTTCGTTGGTCTGCATATGCGCAATCATTGACTAACCGTCCTGTAAAAGGAATGTTGACAGGTCCAGTTACGATCTTACAATGGTCATTCGTACGTAACGACCAACCTCGTTCAACAACAACTTACCAAATTGCATTAGCAATCTTGGATGAAGTTCAAGCATTGGAAAAAACAGGTATCAAAATCATTCAAATTGATGAGCCGGCGATTCGTGAGGGTCTTCCATTACGTAAAGCTGATCAGCAAGAATACTTGGATTGGGCAGTTCGTGCATTCCGTGTTTCTTCTTCAAATGTTGATGATGATACGCAGATCCACACACACATGTGTTACTCTGAATTCAACGATATTATCCAAGATATCGCAGCAATGGATGCCGATGTAATTACCATCGAGACTTCACGTTCTCAAATGGAACTATTAGATGCATTTGCTGACTTTAAATATCCTAACGATATCGGTCCAGGTGTATATGATATCCACTCTCCTCGTGTTCCTAGCACAGAAGAAATGGTTAACTTATTACGTAAAGCTAAAGCTGTAGTTCCTGCAGAGCAATTATGGGTAAACCCTGACTGTGGTTTGAAAACTCGTGCTTGGCCAGAAACTAAAGCAGCATTAGAATCAATGGTAGAAGCTGCCAAAATTTTAAGAGCTGAATAAGTATTATAAAATATAATCTACGAAGGCCGAGCTAAATTAGCTCGGCCTTCTCATTTTATCGAATCAGCTCTTTCCAAAAAAGAGATAAAATCTGTAAAAAACTTATCTGTAGTTAGGATAAACCAAACTTTTATGACTTCTTATTGTTTAGTAAAATAAAAAGAACTATGAACAGATATATTGGATTTTTAGCACTCGCATTGACAACATCACTTTTTAGTAGTTGTTCATTGATAGAAGGGATTTTTAAAGCCGGAATGTGGTGGGGAATTATATTAGTTGTTGGGGCAGTCGTTTTGGTGATTTGGTTAATTTCAAAACTATTCGGAGGACGTGGAGGAACAAATTAATCCTTAACTTAAATTTCATTATCAATTAATGCGAATATCAGTAACTTCCCATCAAAATTACTAGGATGACCAAGTTCATTTTGATATTACTGATATTCGTTAGTACCCACATTTCTTTTGCCCAAGAAGGGTATCCAAAGCCAACCGACAAAACCGGCCTTTTATTCTACATTCAACATAACCGCGGTAAAAACACCTTTATCTATGCATTAAACCGTTTGGAGAACAATAAACTGGATGAGGATAATCCTATTAAAGTTTATCGTCAAATATTTGATAAGAATGGGGAAATCAAGCCTCTATCGGTTATTCAAAAGAACTTTGCCTATGGTATTGAATCAATTCCTGTCAACAAGAATCGATATGAGGCATCCATCGTATCCCTACCTAGTCAAAAATTTTATCTCAATATTCCCAGTAAGGGCACTCCTTATGTGGAAACCACGGTTAATGGGGTTCAACTTAAAGTCAATCGAATCTTCATCCAACAAAGGGACGGGACTTCAGGCTTGAATACGAAGGTAGATTACATTCTTTTTTATGGTACATCGAAGAACGGTGCGGTTGTTCAAAAGCTGCTCATCGATTAATAACTAAAATATTACTTTTCTAAGCGATAATTCCTTCAAAGGCATATAGCACAGGATGGGTTTTTCATTTTTTTAACCGTACTTTCGCCAACACAACCTAAATCTTAAAAAAATGAGTGTTAAGATAAAATATCCTTATAAATCAGGCTATCCATCAGTCGCAGATTTAAAACGCAAAGCAAAATGGCGAATTCCGAAGTTTGCTTTTGATTATCTGGAAGGTGGATGTAATGAAGAACTCAATTTGGCTAGAAATGAAAGTGATTTTGATGACATTCTTCTAAAACCTCAATACCTCCACGTTTCTGGAGAAATAGACATGTCTGTTGAACTTTTTGGAAAGCGATATTCTGCACCTTTTGGGATTTCACCAATCGGACTGCAAGGATTAATGTGGCCAAATGCTCCAGAGATATTGGCTAAGTCCGCCGCAAAAAATAATGTTCCTTATATCTTAAGTACGGTTTCGACCAGCAGTATAGAACGGATCGCTGAAGTTTCTGAAGGCGAAGCCTGGTTTCAATTGTATCACCCTACGGAAGACCGTCTGCGTGATGATATATTAAATCGATTAAAATCTGTGGAATGCCCAGTACTGGTTGTCCTAGTGGATGTTCCATCCTTTGGACTACGTTATCGGGAAATCAAGAGTGGTCTTTCCATGCCACCAAAGATGAATATCAGCAACATCCTACAGGCACTGGTATGTCCTGAATGGGGAATAAAAACATTGCAACATGGTATTCCAAATTTTGCAACCTTGAAGCCTTATATGGAAAAAGGACTTGATCTTTCCCAACTAGGTCAATTTATGAACAAGACTTTCACCGGAAAGGTGAATATCCAAAAGGTTAAGGCTATCCGTGATATTTGGAAAGGTCCATTAGTTTTGAAAGGAATAACTACTCAGGAGGATATGGAAGCAGCAATTTCCATCGGTGTCGATGGGGTTATTGTTTCGAATCATGGCGGTAGACAGATTGATGCTGGCGAGTCATCTATTCATTCATTGATTCGTTTGACTCAGAACAGCAGTTATGCTAGTAAATTAAAAATTATGTTGGATGGTGGTATTCGCTCGGGAGTAGACTTAGGGAGAGCTTATGCCGTTGGATCTGATTTTAACTTTATGGGTAGACCGTTTATGTATGGAGTGGGTGCATTAGGTGATGAAGGTTCTGATCATACCATCAATATGTTCAAAGCCCAATTATATCAGGTGATGCAACAACTGAGTATTGAAAACATCCATCAATTTCCATCAAGGTTATTGTAATTCGATAAGTTATTAGAAATGAGGATTAAACAGGTTTTTAATCCTCATTTTTTTTATGTAATATTTTCATCGATATCAATTTATTCTTGTAAATTGTTCCGAAATTCAAGAATTGACCTATTCTTAAATTTTGCTGTATCAACCTAATCATCATGTTATTCAAAAACCTAAATCAATTAGGGCTTATTTGCCTATTTATCTTATCCAACCTTACTCTACACGCCCAAATCGCTGTAAAACTAAATGAACATCAGGAATTCAAATATGACTTGAAAAAAGGAAGTTTCTCCTTGTTTGAAGACAAACATCCTGTTTTTGAGAACGCCATATCTGCTTATCAATTAAAGGGTGTCGATCAGCAATCCATTACATCCAAGAACGGAAGGGCATTAAAACAAAAATTCAAAGATTCTGCGGGTTCAGGAATATGTTATTCCATCGAACATCCGGCAATAAATGGGACGAAGGCAATTCAAAACTTTTATTTTTATGAAGGCAGTTCCTTCATCGTTATGGAAGTGGTATTAAAGGGCCGAAATATCAGCTCTAATTCAATTACTCCATTCCTCATAGACAATGGGTCATTTCTATCAAATAAAAGCCTTAGCTCTGTTTTTGTGCCTTTTGATAATGATACATTCATTTCTTATGAGCAGAACGACCTTGATAGTAACCTTTATCAGAGTTCTGAGGTCGGAATATTATATGACAATCAAGATCAATCTGGATTTATCCTAGCTTCCATCGATCAATCAAACTGGAAGTCTGGTATCCTGGCCAAACAAGAGAATAAAAAGACTGACCTTGCATTAAAAAATGGATATACCAATGTGGGCATTACACGCGATTCCATGGATCATGGTTATCTGTCGGGCAATGAAATCCGCTCGTCCAAGGTATTAATCTCCTATCATAAAAATTGGCAAGAAGGTTTGGAGGAATACGCGAAGTTCCAAAGAAAGCTGAATCAACCCCATTTGAAAGCTTGGAATCAGGGAACTCCTGTGGGTTGGAATAGTTGGGGCGTCATTCAAACAAAATTATCCTGGGAAAATGCGACAAAAACTGTTGATTATTTCAAGAATAACATTCCAGAATTTAGAAACGAAAATGGCAAGGCCTTTATTGATTTGGATTCTTTTTGGGACAATATGGTTCCAGGAGGAATGTCTGGTGATTACAGCAAGTTGAAAGAATTTGTAGCTTACTGTAAGGCGGCTGGATTAGAACCAGGGGTATATTGGGCACCTTTTACTGATTGGGGACATGGATCAGGTCCTGATCGTAAGGCAGAAGGTTCAGATTATACTTTTGGGGAGATGTGGACTAAAACCGCAGCCGGCTATCATGATTTGGATGGTGGTCGTGCATTGGACCCTACTCATCCGGGTACTCAGGCAAGGATGAAGTTTATCCTCGGAAAACTGAAAGAATGTGGATTCAAGATGATAAAAATTGATTTCCTTTCGCATGGAGCAATTGAATCTAGTAAGTTCTACAATCCCAATGTTAAAACCGGGATGCAAGCTTATGCTGTTGGCATGAAACTTCTCAATGATATCTTGGATAATCAAATGCTAATTTATGCGGCTATCTCCCCTTCCATCGCGACCTACAAATACAGCCATATGCGTAGAATTGCTTGTGATGCTTGGAAAACAATTGACCAAACAGCATACACTTTAAATTCAGTAACCTTTGGCTGGTGGCAAACTTATCTATACGATTACATCGACGCCGATCATTTGGTCTTTACTGGAGAATCTCACCCTACTAATGTGGCTAGGTTTTTATCTGCTGTGGTTGCAGGACCAATCATTTTAGGTGATGATTTTTCCATAAAAGAAGAATGGCACACTGAAATGGAACCAATCCTTCAAAACAAGGAGATATTAAAAGTTATTAAAAATGGGAAAAGCTTTCGCCCATTGCCGATTATGAAGGATAATAAGACCAGCAATGTATATTTCAAGCAAGATGGTGATAACAGCTATTTGATAAGCTTCAATTTTAAAGAAGAGCCAAGCAGCTTTCAAATAGACCCTAAGAACTTAGGATTGAAAAGATTTAGTAAAATAACCGATTTGCTGAATAATCAAGAAAGCAATGTGGAAACAACCATCAATATAGAATTTGAAGGAATAGGCGCGAAAATATTCAAATTGGATTAATATTGTTCTTTAGACTCGTAGTGAAAGAGTATTAAATGTTGCGAATAAGAAGAATTGTCTGATCGATTTCATACTGGAGGATTTTGTATTTAAACCTACAAAAAGCCTCCAGGTTTAAATACATCCTTATTTTCCTCCGAATTTCTCTTCAAATGCTTTCTCTAAGGAGAACATTTCGTCCCGTAACTTAGCAGCTTCCAGGAATTCCATTTCCTTAGCAGCTTTTTCCATGCGTTTTCTCACTGTTTCAATGGCTTTCTTCATTTCCTTCTCACTCATGTATTCGATTAAAGGATCAGCGGCTACAGATGCGCCTGCCTCCGGTTCAATATAAGCTTTTGGTTCACCTTTGAAGTCGGCAACAGAGGTTTGCTCCAAAATCTCTTCTTTCGTTTTGCCTACTGTTCTTGGCGTAATGCCATGTTCTAAATTATATGCAATCTGTTTATCTCTTCTTCGATTGGTTTCCTCAATGGTCACCCGCATGCTATCCGTCATCTTATCAGCATACATGATCACCCGACCTTTATCATTACGGGCTGCACGACCGATAGTCTGGATCAAGGATCTCTCAGAGCGTAAAAAACCTTCCTTATCAGCGTCCAAGATAGCGACTAAAGTCACCTCAGGTAAATCCAACCCTTCCCTCAACAAGTTTACTCCTACCAAGACATCAAACTCTCCTAATCTCAAACCTCTAAGAATCTCCACTCGTTCTAAAGTTTTCACTTCTGAATGGATATAACGCACCTTAATGTTCAATCGGGTCATATATTTCGTCAGCTCTTCAGCCATACGTTTGGTCAAAGTTGTGGCCAGGATTCTTCCTCCTTCTTTGATGGTTTTATCCACTTCTTCAAGGAAGTCATCCACTTGATTGATAGCTGGCTTAACTTCTACCACAGGATCCAATAAGCCTGTCGGACGAATAACCTGCTCAACAACAACACCTTCAGTTTGTTGCAATTCATAATCTCCAGGTGTTGCAGACACATAAATAGTTTGATTAGTCAGCGATTCAAACTCTGGGAAATTCAAAGGCCTATTATCCAATGCGGCAGGTAATCGGAAACCGTGTTCTACCAAGGAGATCTTTCTAGAACGGTCACCACCATACATCGCTCGTAATTGTGGAATGGTCACATGGCTTTCATCGATAACTAACAGATAATCTTCTGGAAAATAATCTAACAAACAGAAGGGACGCATTCCCGGATCTCGACCATCAAAGAATCTGGAGTAGTTCTCAATTCCAGAACAATATCCCAATTCACGCATCATCTCCAAATCATAGTTTACTCTTTCCTCCAAACGCTTTGCCTCCAACATCTTGCCTTCATCTTCCAATTGCACCTTTCTGGCCATTAATTCATCCTGAATGGACCAAATCGATTGGGTAAACTTATCTTTCGGCGTAACGAATAGATTGGCGGGAAATAATGCTAGGGTTTCATGCTTCTCTAAGGTCCTTCCAGATACAGGGTCAATTTCACTTAATTCATCAATTTCATCTCCAAAGAAAGAAACCCGATAGGCAACATCCAAATATGCCGGATAAACATCAATGGTATCCCCTTTCACCCGGAAAGTACCACGCTTAAATTCAGCGGTGGTTCTTGCATATAAAATCTCAACCAGCTTATGCAAAAAAGCATTCCTGCTAATGGTAGTCCCTACTCCAAAACGAAATATAGATCTGGAAAAATCTTCTGGATTACCCATACCATAAATACAGGAAACTGAAGAAACCACAATGACATCCCTTCTACCCGACATCAATGAAGATGTAGTTGCCAGACGCAACTTTTCAATTTCTTCGTTGATAGCCAAATCCTTCTCGATATAGGTATTGGTATGAGCGATAAAAGCTTCGGGTTGGTAGTAATCGTAGTAGGATACAAAATAATTCACCGCATTATTTGGGAAAAACTGTTTGAATTCTCCATATAATTGGGCAGCCAAGGTTTTATTATGACTTAGAATAAGGGTAGGTTTTTGCGTTTCCTGAATAACATTCGCGACGGTGAATGTCTTTCCGGACCCTGTTACCCCTAATAAAGTTTGATAGGTTTCACCTTGATCAACACCGGCTACCAATTGTTCGATTGCTCCCGGTTGATCACCTGTGGGTTTATATTCTGATGTTAACTGAAATTTCATAGATTGCCTTTCGTTAACCTAAGTTATCAAATTTTATTCCCTTTCTAGATATCTGAGCTACAAACAAAAGAATCCAAAAAATTATTATTATTTTGGTAGTTAACAAGACTTTTTGTCATGGTCACAATTCTAACAAAGCAAAACAGCATTGCAAACCATTTCTTAGCGGAACTAAGGGATGTTGGGGTTCAAACAGATAGAATGCGATTCAGGAGAAATCTGGAACGCTTGGGCGAGATTATGGCCTATGAAATCTCTAAAACTTTCGAATACAAATATTCCGAGGTAGACACCCCTCTTGGTGTTGCCAACACGCATTTGATGAGCAATCAACCTGTTATTGCCACCATTATTCGTGCGGGCTTACCTTTTCATCAAGGCTTTTTGAATTATTTTGATTCGGCGGATAGCGCCTTTATTGCGGCATTCAGACATACCAAAAAGAGTGGGGAGTTTGAAATCCATAAAAAATATCAAAACACGCCAAACTTAGATGGTAAAATCGTGATAATGGCCGATCCAATGTTAGCCACAGGACGTAGTTTGGTGCTTTGTTGCAAGGATTTATTGAGCGATTATGATATCAAGGAATTGCATATTGCAACAGTGATAGCTTCCGAGGAAGGCTTGCAACATGTGCGTGCATTTCTTCCTGAAGTGCAAATTTGGGTTGGTGCAGTGGATAATGAATTGACTAGCAAATCCTACATTGTACCTGGCTTAGGTGACGCCGGAGACCTTGCTTTTGGAAATAAAGAATAGGTTAATAGAATAAAAAGAAACAAATAATTAGCAATTACTTAATATATAACACAAAGAAAATGAAACACATATCCGTAAATTTAATAAACAAATTTTCATACTATGGAATGGCAAAAATACAACGGAGAGATAATAAAACTTCCTTTATGGTCTGCAGTTGAGGAGACCATCATCAAGGAGAAGAACGCAGGAAACAAACTCAAAGTCTACATTGGTACAGATTCTCAAGTAAAACGTGGAACTGTCGAGTTTGCAACCGTAGTGGTCTTCCTCAGGGAACACCGCGGTGGATTCATGTTTATCCATAAGGATAGAAAAAACCACAACATGACCATCAAAGAAAGAATGCTTTTAGAAGTTCAGCATTCCATCGAAACAGCTTATGAACTTTGCCCCTTGTTAGATCAATATCAAATCGATCTAGAAGTCCACGCCGACATCAATACAAACCCTAATTTTCAATCCAATACTGCACTTAAGGAAGCCATGGGCTATATCCTAGGTATGGGTTTTATTTTTAAGGCTAAACCCGAATCTTTTGCTAGTACAAATTGCGCCAATAAACTGGTTCAATAAGCCCTGCAAAAGTTCTATTTCCCTTTAAATACCATCTTTAGTTAACCCCAAAAACTGAAGGTTGTAAATCTCACTCTCTCATTTAGGATCTAATTCCTTAGGTCTCTAAAAATCTTCTCCCCTAATTTATCCATATCCTACATTCAATTATTTAATTTATTCAACCTCCTTTTTATCTCCTTGCTAATTTTTTAGTAAATTCATTAAAACCAATCGTAGTGAACCAATTATGAAAGTATACTTGATTCTAGCCTCTCTCTTAATTTGCTCTGGTCTGTTTGCTCAAAACAAAGAAGAACTTTCTAAGATAAAATCTTTAAAATCTGAAATCATTCCTTTGAACCTTAATGAGAATTCTGAGTTCATTCAAAACAAGAAAAAACTTAAGCAGTACATTGCGAATGCAAGTATTGTTCTACTCGGTGAAGAATCGCATGGTGATGGCACTGCCTTAAAGACGAAATCTGAATTGGTCAAGTTTCTTCATCAAGAGCTTTGTTTTAATGTTATAGCATTTGAAAGTAGCATGTACTTAGCGGAGAAATCATTTCAAAATATCCAAAATAAAGAAGATGCAAAGCTGGAACTGAGACGTTCGATTACTCCTTTATGGGGATGGGCAGTTGAAGTTCAACCATTAATCAACTATATAGATGAGCAAAAACAATCTACCCATCCGCTAATTGTATCAGGTTTTGATCATCAAGAAATCTCCCAAACAGATCGAGAGACTTTTCCATTTGAATTATACAACAGCATGGAGAAAGAGAACATTAATTTTAAAGACCAAGAGGAACAAAATGCTTTTTTCAAATTTTATGCTCTTTTATCCAGCCAATTTTATGGAAAGAATGAAAACCTAACTCTTGATTCCTTAAACTACTTGTTGTCTACTTTTAACAATGCCGGTGCAAGAATCCTTGCTGATCTGGAAAAGTTGGAAGGAAAGGATATGGAACTGCTTACACAAAGTATGAGAAACAAACTAGCTGTTGCGACGAATGCGGTATATAGAAAAGTTAATGATTCCCGATTCAATGAATATACTCGTGACTCCGTAATGGCCGAAAATATTATCTGGCTAAAAGAAAAAAGATATCCGAATCAAAAAATAATCATTTGGGCAGCAAATTTACATAATGCAAGAAATGCAGGTTCTCCATATAAAACCACAATGGGTGATTATATTTACAGAAAATATAAAGATGAGCTATATTCCATAGGTTTTGTCGCCAACAAAGGTGAAATGGGCACCGTTCAGATGCAAAATAGCAGGCCCATAGAACCGGCAAAGGAAAATACATTGGAATACCTTTTCTCCAAAACAGAGATGCCAAATTTCTTCCTGGATTTCAAATCTTTTAAGAAAACAAAAAAAGGAAAATGGCTCAATAATAATTTAGACATGCGTCCATTTGGTTATATGGAGCAAAATAAAAACTGGACTGATATCTTTGATGCAGTCATATTTAATAATGAGATGGGAAGAGTAAATTTATTTAAAATCAAGTAGGTCAAAGGATGCAGGAATATCTTCATGAATTATATCAACAATTTCTTCTGACCTCAGGCCTTGAATGGCTTGCTACCATTACAGGCTTCTTATGTGTCTATCTTGCGGCTAAACAGAATATCTGGAACTGGCCAATCAGTATTATTTCGGTCCTCACCTATCTGTATATCTTCTACCACAATAAACTTTATGGTGACTCTATTCTACAGATTTATTTCTTGAGTACAGCCATTTACGGTTGGTATTATTGGAATAAAAGAGCTCATTCGGATGAAAAACCAATCAGCTCATTTAAGACGAGAGAAATGCTGATCACCATATTGGCAATCGCAGTACTGGCAGGCATAATTGGATTATTATTGGATAGATTTACCGACACCGATGTTCCTTATGCTGATGGTTTCTGTACCGCAACAAGTTTTGTTGCCCAGTTTTTAATGACGCGAAAGGTATTACAAAACTGGTTATTATGGGTCTTTGTCGACATATGCTATATCCCACTTTACTTACATAAAAACCTTATTCTAACAGCAGTACTGTACTTGGCCTTTGCGATAATTGCCTGGAATGGATACCGAGATTGGAAAAAAACCTATCAAAAATTTCAGTAATATTGCCAATCTATGGAAAAGGAAAGTGGTAAGTTGCTTAAAGTTGCTGTAGTTGGACCTGAATCAACGGGTAAATCAACCATGGCAAACTATTTAGCAAAGGAACTAGGAACAGTTTGTGTTCCTGAATACGCTCGATTTTATTGCAAAAACTTAAACAATCAATATACCTTGCAGGACGAAGTCAATATGTACTATGGACAGATTGCTTTGGAGGAAGCATTAACACCTACTGCGAAGAATGGCGTTTTGATTTGTGACACGACCATACTGACCGTAAAAATATGGTCCGACCATTTGTTCGGACATACCCCCAATGAAGTAACTGAGCACATTAAAACAAGGAAATATGACCTTTATTTACTCATGGATATTGATCTTCCATGGGAGGATGATCCTTTACGAGATTTCCCAACCGAAAGGGCACATTTTATGCAAGTCTGGAAAGATGAATTAGCCAACCTAAAGGCGAATTATGAAGTCATCTCCGGACTGGATCAACAACGACTACAAAACGGTCTTCAAGCCGTAAAAAAATATCTATAATAAGAAAGCCGAGAAAAAATTCTCGGCTTTCTTATTTATACTTTAAGCATTCAGCAAAGTATATAGCCAAAAAGTCTAATAGACATAAGTCTAAATACTAAATACTAAATACTACTCCTAGTAACGGTAAGCTTCTGGCTTATATGGGCCTTCCACTGTCACACCGATATATTCAGCTTGCTCTGGAGTTAATTCATCCAATTCCACACCGATATGTGCAAGGTGTAAGCGAGCAACTTTCTCATCCAAATGCTTAGGTAGAGTGTAAACTTCTTTCTTGTACTGATCAGTATTTGTCCAAAGTTCCAATTGCGCTAAGGTTTGGTTTGTAAATGAATTCGACATTACAAATGATGGGTGACCTGTAGCACATCCTAAGTTTACTAAACGACCTTCAGCTAATAAAATAATATCCTTACCATCGATAGTGTATTTATCAACCTGCGGTTTAATTTCAACTTTAGAATCACCATAGTTTCCATTTAACCAAGCAACATCGATTTCATTATCGAAGTGACCGATATTACAAACCACCGTTTTATCTTTCATTGCTTTGAAGTGCTCAGGACGGATGATATCTTTATTACCTGTAGTTGTTACTACAATATTTGCTTCTTTAATAGCATCAGACATTTTCTTAACCTCATATCCTTCCATTGCAGCTTGCAATGCACAGATAGGGTCAATTTCTGTAACAAGAACACGAACACCAGCAGAACGCAATGACTCTGCAGATCCTTTACCTACATCACCGTAACCTGCAACAACTGCTACTTTACCTGCTAACATTAAATCGGTAGCACGACGAATTGCATCTACCAAAGATTCACGACATCCATATTTATTATCAAATTTTGACTTTGTAACAGAGTCATTCACATTGATTGCTGGTAAATGTAGTGTTCCATTCTTCATACGCTCGTATAAACGGTGAACACCTGTTGTAGTTTCTTCCGAAAGACCTCTGATTCCATCAATTAATTCAGGGAATTGGTCAAACACCATATTTGTTAAATCACCACCATCATCCAAGATCATGTTTAATGGCTGACGATCTTCACCAAAAAATAAAGTTTGTTCTATACACCAGTTAAACTCTTCCTCGTTCATCCCTTTCCAAGCATAAACAGGGATTCCTGCAGCAGCAATAGCAGCAGCAGCGTGATCCTGTGTCGAGAAGATATTACATGAAGACCAAGATACATCAGCACCAAGCTCTACAAGAGTTTCAATCAATACCGCAGTTTGAATGGTCATGTGTAAACATCCTGCAATACGTGCTCCTTTTAAAGGTTTGGTAGCTCCAAATTCTGCGCGTAAGGACATTAAACCTGGCATTTCAGCCTCCGCTAATTCTATTTCTTTACGACCCCACTCTGCTAAAGAAATATCTTTCACTTTGTATGGAACGTAAGTAGTTTCTAATGATGACATAGTTTTCCTTTTTGTTTTTTCGAAGCACAAAATTACTTGATAGTCAAATCAATTCAAAACATTGTGACATTATTCGGCATAAATTGACATTTTCTTGAGGATATCATCTTGACTATCGCCTCTTTTAAAAGTATATTTGCATAAATCATTAAGAATAAAACTATGTATCCAGAATATTTAGTAGCTCCAATGCGTCAAGAACTAGTTGATGCTGGATTTCAAGAACTTAAATCCGCAGCTGAAGTGGATTCTGCAATTCCTTCTGAAGGAACTGTATTTGTGGTAGTAAACTCTGTATGTGGCTGTGCGGCTGCAAATGCTCGCCCTGCTGCCAAATTCGCAGTGAAAAATGAAAAACATCCTGACAAATTAGTTACTGTTTTTGCCGGAATGGAAAAAGATGCAGTAGATAAAGCGCGTCAGTATATGTTGCCTTACCCTCCATCTTCGCCTGCAATGGCCCTATTCAAAGATGGTAAATTGGTTCACATGATAGAAAGACATATGATTGAAGGCAGACCTGCTCAAATGATCGCGGACAACCTAGTTGCTGCTTTCGACGAGTACTGCTAACATTCATTATATTTTGATTTTTGAATATCGAAAAAGCTTCTTTTATCCGTAAAAGAAGCTTTTTCATTTCCAGCCTTTTTCGGCTTTTTCTTAGTACATTTGTTTTTGTATCATCCTAACAATATGATGAATATTAAAACAAACCTGATATTTCTATTTTTTATTAGCTTATTCTTTAGCTGCACCACCAACAAACAGATAGACCTAATCGTTTATAACGCTAAAGTTTATACCGTGGACTCTTTGTTCTCAACAGTGGAAGCATTTGCTGTGAATAATGGTGTCATCGTTGAAACCGGTGAATCTCAAAGCCTATTGAATAAGTATGATGCTAAAGAAAAAATCGATGTACAAGGTAAATTCATCTATCCTGGATTTTACGACGCTCACGCCCATTTCTTTATGCTTGCCGAAGCAATGGATGAAGTTAATTTAGTCGGCTCAAAATCATATGATGAAGTTATCCAACGCCTAAAGACTTATGTTGAAGCAAACCCCAATAAGAAATGGATAGTTGGTAATGGCTGGGACCAAAACCTTTGGGAAGACAAAAATTTCCCTACCCGCGATTCATTAGATAAGTACTTCCCCAATATTCCCATTTATTTAACGAGAGTAGATTATCATGCCGCTCTAGCCAATGGCAAAGCACTTGAAAAAGCAGCCTTGGATAGCGCGTATTTTGTTGAAGGTGGCGTAATATCTGTGAATAAAGAAGGATTGCCTGATGGTATTCTAATTGATAATGCCATGGAATTAGTGCAAAGCCATATCCCGAAAGAACAGAACTCGGCATTATTAAAAATTCTAAGAAGAGCACAGGATTCCCTACTATCGGTGGGCTTGACCAGCATTGTTGATGCCGGTTTAAATAAAGACCAGATTGAATCATTGAAAATCTTTTATAATGAAGACTCTTTGGCAATCCGCGATTATGCCATGGTGATGGCAACTGACGAAAGCATTAAGGAATACCTCCGATCTGGAACTTTCGAATCCGACAGATTAACTGTTCGTTCCTTTAAGTTGATGGCAGACGGTGCTTTGGGTTCTCGAGGTGCTTGTCTCTTACATCCCTACCATGATGCCCCAACCAGTGGATTTTTATTAAAAAGCCCTGAGGAATTTGATAAGACCATTAAAAAATTAGCCAACAGCAATTTCCAGGTGAACACCCATGCTATTGGTGACTCTGCCAACCGAATAATTCTGGATACCTATGGAAAGTATTTAAAAGATGGCAAGAATCGTCGCTGGCGGATTGAACATGCGCAAATCATTGCCCCTAATGACTTCGCTAAATTCAAAGACTTTCAGATTATCCCTTCTGTTCAACCAACTCATGCTACCTCAGATATGTACTGGGCGGAAGATCGGATCGGACCGGAAAGAATCAAAGGCGCCTATGCTTACAAAAAACTATTGGAAGAATATGGCTTACTGGCACTTGGAAGTGATTTCCCCGTGGAACATTATAATCCGCTATATGGGTTTCATGCCGCTGTGGCGAGGGTAGACAAGGTCGGATTTCCTAAAGGTGGCTTCCAAATGGAAAATGCTATCTCCAGAGAACAGGCTTTGAAAGGAATGACGATTTGGGCAGCATATTCATGCTTCCAGGAAAAGAAACGTGGTAGTATTGAAAAAGGAAAAGATGCGGATTTCGTTATTCTTGAGGATGATATTATGACCGCAGAAAATGAAAAATTGCGTGATATCAAAACCCTGAGAACCGTTATTGCAGGTCAAACAGAATACTTGCGAAAATAAATCCTATAACACTTAATATTGGATGGGTCTGAAATAGGTCAATAATCCTGCTGCCAGCAGCAACAATGGAATTCCAAAGATGACCTGTAAAAATAGAAAATACTGCAACGAATGGATTGCTAAAAGATCCCGGTCTACATCCTGTCCTTTATAAACAGTGCTGAAACCAGATTTAAAATAGGAATGCGCTTGTGCCATCTGAATAAGTACATTGTATTCTTGTCCTCTGGGAAAGGCCTCTAAATATTTAAACGCTCGTACATCCATCCTTTTAAAATGAATTAGCGTACTATTTGCAAATTCATCATCCAGATGTTTATTCAGCTCCTCCCTACTGAATACTTTATGATAATCAAAAGCTAACCAAGCTTTCGCATGCGACCTATATGGGTCTGCACTGGCGAAGATTGGTACAATAAATAAAATACTCACCTTATACTTCCCAAAGCTGAATATATTAGGCTCACTAATGGTCCGTAATGGTATTACCTGCAAGCGATCCACATACCAATCATCTAATTCTAAAAATATTGAACTCTTATGCGGCTTGACTTGATTGACACTCTCTAGTCTAATGACGCTTCCAAAATTATATCGAATTGATTTCGAAAGAGGTGGGAATAAGATGGCTGTTAGTACAGGAAGAATGATCAGACATACAATCAGTGGTGCATAATTTATCTCGGATATATCAGAATAGAATCTTTCGAATAATGGCTTGCGGATCAGAAGGACCGCAGCAATACTCGTAATGACTGGTATGACCCAGGCTAACCAATCGGGTGGATTTACGTTCCAACTGGAAATGATTAGATAGTAAAATAAACTGCAAACTAGAAGCAGAATAAGCTCCAAAATAAATAATGGAATAAAAATTCTTTTGAAAAACATATTTCTTCACCTCTAGATTCAGCCTAAAAATAATGTATTTCAAAAAAAATTCCTTAGAAATTCTAAGGATTTAATTTTATTGCATATCGAATAAATGTTTTTCTGCATGATAAGAAGATCTTACCAATGGTCCAGATTCAACATATTTGAATCCCATTTTTAAACCAATTTCTTTATATTTTTCAAATTGCTCAGGAGTAACCCAATCAATTACCGGGTGATGCGCTTTGGTCGGTTGTAAATACTGACCAATGGTTAAAATATCAACACCTACATTGAATAAGTCTTGCATCGTTTCAATTACATCCTCTTCCGTCTCACCCAATCCAAGCATAATTCCTGACTTAGTACGCAATCCAGCTTCTGAAATTCTTCTTAAACACTCCAATGAACGATCATACTTTGCTTGAATACGAACTTCACGTGTCAATCTTCTCACTGTTTCAATATTATGCGAAACAACCTCCGGACGAACCGCTAATACACGATCTAAATTCTCCCATTGTCCTTTGAAATCAGGAATTAAAGTTTCCAAGGTAGTTTCTGGACTTTCTCTGCGGATTGCTAAAATAGTTTCAGCCCAAATCTGCGAACCTCCATCTTTCTGATCATCACGGTCAACAGAGGTAATCACACAGTGTTTAACCTGCATCAACTTCACTGAATTCGCTACACGGTTTGGCTCATCCAGGTCAACCGGCAATGGGCGACCCGTCGCAACTGCACAAAATGAGCATGAACGCGTACAGATATTTCCTAGGATCATAAAGGTCGCAGTACCTGCTCCCCAACACTCTCCCATATTTGGACAATTACCACTCTCACAAATGGTATGCAACTTATGTTCATCAACCAAACTCCTAACATGTCGGTATTCTTTTCCAACTGGTAGCTTCACGCGTAACCAGTCTGGTTTGCGCTGAGTTTGATTTACTGGAATTACAGGAAGTTCAATCATGCTACAAAGTTAATCATATTTACATTATTTCTTAGAAATGAATGTTAGGATAATCTCATAAAAACTATGACTGCAATTTATTGTTATTTAAATAATATTTTTTTAAGGATATTTGTTTTTAAATCAAACCCTTATTCCCCAATATGGTTAATCATCTGCAAAAACTCTTGGTACTCCTTTGTTTTTTTCCCCTCTTGACACAAGCGCAAGACAAGGAAATAGCAATCATACCTCGCCCTTCAAAAGTCATCAGCCATGAAGGCGAATTAATTCTAAACCAAAAATTCGACCTTTTCTACACTGAAGATTTTTCACAAATACTCCCACTATTAAATGAAATCCCAGGTTTACAAGTCGGAAATTCTGAACTGGTCAAAAAAGTTAAAAAACAAAACCAGATAGGTGTCCGATTATTTAAGGCAACTGAGTTCGATCGTGTGGACCCCAATGGTTATCTTATCGAAATCGATGATAAAGGAATTTTATTAAAAGCGCATACGCCACAGGCCATGATCCCTGGAATCTATAGCTTGGTTCAATTGGCTTACCTGAATAATTCAAATGCACTGCCCTATGTCCGAATCGAGGATAAAGCCCGATTCCAATACCGTGGCATGCACTTGGATGTCTCCAGAAACTTTATGCCCTTTTCATTTCTCAAAAAATATATTGATTTATTGGCCCTATATAAGTTCAATTACTTTCATTGGCATTTGACAGATGGAGCTGGTTGGCGATTAGAGATTAAAAAATATCCTGAACTAACGAAAAAGGCGGCTTGGAGAACCCATACTTTATGGAAAGACTGGTGGAATAATGGGCGACAATATGTTGATGAAGGTACTCCGAATGCAAGTGGGGGCTATTATACGCAGGATCAGGCGAGAGAGTTAGTAGCCTATGCTGCACAACGCGGAATTACCATTATCCCTGAAATTGAGATGCCTGGTCACTCAGAAGAGGTATTAGCGGTATTCCCTGAATTATCATGTACCGGAAAACCTTACACTCAAGGTGAATTTTGTTTAGGCAATGAAGATACTTACAAATTCCTAAAGAATGTTTTGGATGAGGTACTGACTATTTTCCCTTCTCAATATATCCATATTGGTGGGGATGAAGCGGATAAATCACATTGGAAAAACTGCCCTAAATGCCAAGCATTGATGGAAAGGGACAGTTTAAAATCTGAAGATGAACTGCAGGCCTATGCCATCAAACAAATGGATGAGTATCTACAATCCAAAGGCAGAAAGTTAATTGGATGGGATGAAATATTGGAAGGTGGATTAAGTCCAGGTGCGACGGTGATGAGCTGGAGAGGCGAAGAAGGCGGAATTAAATCCGCAAATGCCGGACATGATGTAATTATGACTCCAGGGGCTTATCTATATTTTGACGGCTATCAGACCGACCCTAGAACCCAACCTGAAGCACTCGGTGGATTTTTGCCATTGGAAAAAGTATATAGCTATAATCCTATCCCAGAAGGCATCCAAGAGGATAAAAAGAAACATATCTTAGGCGCTCAAGCTAACCTATGGACCGAGCATATCCCAACTTATCAACATGTGGAATATATGGCTTTCCCAAGGGCATTAGCACTTTCGGAAGTTGTATGGACCAATCAAGAAAGTAAATCATGGAAGGATTTTCAAAAAAGACTCCAACAACATTATAAAATTCTGCAAAAAATGGAGGTGAATTATTATCGTCCTTCCTATAATGTCATCAGTAAAGTCAATTTTGATTCTACACATGTGAAAAATACCGTGGTTCTAACTTCAGAACAATACGAACCTAATATTCGCTATACCATTGATGGATCAGATCCGAATAGAACTTCTACGATCTATAATTTGCCAGTTGAACTATCCAAATCGGCTGTTATTAAAGCCGCTTCATTCTTGGATTCTGCTAGGGTAAGCCCTGTTGAAACCATTGAATTGGATATCCATAAAGCCATTGGCAAAGAAGTCATTTATAAAACAGAATGGGAAGGTTATCCTGCTCAAGGAAATAGAACCTTGACCAACGGGATCAAAGGAACCTTAACCTACCAAGATGGACAATGGCAAGGCTTTACGAAGGGAGTAGATGTAATTGTGGATTTTGAACGTCGCGAGGAAATAAAATCTGTTGCCTTGGACTTTATGCAAATCCCAGCACCAGGAGTCTATTTCCCTGGTGAATTTACAATTCTGGTATCTGACAATGGAAAAAGTTATCGGGAATTAGGAACTGTTAAAAACCAGGTCAGCACAACCGACCCGGCATTGAAGTTCCAAAAATTTGAAATCAAGCTGGACAAACCGGTTATGGCGAGGTATGTTCAAATAAAGGCAACCAACCCCATGAAAGGGTATTTATTTGCCGACGAGATAGTAATATATTAACAATGAAGGGAATTCAAATTATTGAGTTCCCTTTTTTATTAAACAGAAAACCTCTTGAAGCGTCCTGATGTTAATGGGATGGAAGGTTTGAAGAAAATTTAATTAGGGTACAAAGTTGTCACTAATTTTTCAATGAAATAATTCGTTCATTTATAAAATAAAAATGTAACTTTGCACTCCGACAAAGCAGTCGGAATATCACCTCCCATTAAGGCAACTTCTGTCTGCAACAGTCCACTTAATTATTTGTATTTAACAATTGAAATAAAAAATAATGCCTAGAAACACCTCCATCAATTCGGTATTAATCATTGGATCTGGACCTATTGTTATTGGACAAGCCTGTGAATTTGACTATTCAGGATCACAAGCCGCATTGTCTCTAAAAGAAGAAGGAATTTCAGTATCCATCATTAATTCAAACCCAGCTACAATCATGACCGATAGTGTTGTAGCAGATCACGTGTATTTACTTCCATTGACTTGCGAAAGCATTGAACAGATTTTACAAGAACGTCAAATCGATGCTGTCCTTCCAACGATGGGTGGTCAAACAGCTTTAAACCTATGTATTGAAGCTTCTAACCGTGGTATTTGGGACAAATACAATGTTAAAGTGATAGGAGTTGATGTAGCTGCTATCGAAAAAACAGAAAACCGTGAAGAGTTCCGTCAATTAATGATTGATATCGGTGTTGGAGTAGCTAACTCCAAAATCGCAAACTCCTTCTTAGAAGGTAAAGAGGCAGCTCAGTTAATCGGATTCCCATTAGTAATTCGTCCTTCTTATACATTAGCAGGAACCGGAGGTGGTTTTGTGCATAAAAAAGAAGAATTCGATGCGGCATTAAACAGAGGTTTACATGCATCCCCTACTCACGAAGTATTGGTTGAACAAGCAGTACTGGGTTGGAAAGAATTTGAATTAGAATTATTACGTGATACCAATGACAACGTAATTATCATCTGTACCATTGAGAACTTTGACCCAATGGGTATTCATACGGGTGACTCGATTACAGTTGCTCCTGGAATGACGCTTTCGGACAAATGTTATCAAGACATGCGTAATCAAGCGATTAAAATGATGCGCTCTATCGGTAACTTTGCAGGTGGTTGTAATGTTCAGTTCTCTGTTAACCCAGAAAACGAAGAAATTATCGCTATCGAGATCAACCCTCGCGTATCTCGTTCATCTGCTCTAGCATCTAAAGCTACCGGTTACCCAATTGCAAAAATCGCTGCGAAATTAGCAATCGGATACAACCTTGATGAATTACAAAATCAAATCACTAAAAATACTTCTGCATACTTTGAACCTACTTTAGACTATGTCATCGTTAAAGTTCCACGCTTTAACTTCGATAAGTTCAAAGGCGCAAATAAAGAATTAGGCTTACAGATGAAAGCTGTAGGTGAAGTAATGGCAATTGGCCGTACCTTCATCGAAGCACTTCAGAAAGCAGCTCAATCATTAGAAACTGGCCGCGCTGGTCTTGGTGCAGATGGCCGTCAATCTAGAAACTTAGAGGAAATCATGCACAGCTTGGAGCATCCAAGTGCTGATCGTCTTTTCCATATCAAAGATGCTTTTGAATTAGGCGTTCCTTTGGAATCCATTCGTAAAGCAACCTTAATCGACAAATGGTTCTTAGTACAAATTCAAGAACTTGTTCAATTAGAAGGTGAATTACGCAGATACCAATTAAATAATATCCCTCGCGACTTCTTCATGACCTTGAAACAAAAAGGTTATTCTGATATTCAAATCGCTTGGTTATTGGGTAATACAACGGAAGATGACGTTTATGCGCGTCGTAAAGAATTAGGCATCCGTCGTGTTTACAAGATGGTAGACACTTGTGCTGCTGAGTTCCCTGCTCAAACTCCTTACTACTACTCGACTTTCGAGGATGAAAACGAGTCCACAGCATCTGACCGCAAAAAAATTATCGTGCTAGGTTCAGGACCAAACCGTATCGGTCAAGGTATTGAATTTGACTACTCATGTGTACACGGATTATTAGCAGCTAAAGAATGTGGCTACGAGGCTATCATGGTGAACTGTAACCCTGAAACGGTATCGACTGACTTTAACATGGCTGATAAACTTTACTTCGAGCCAGTATTCTGGGAACATGTTCGTGAAATCATCGAACTTGAAAAACCTGAAGGGGTAATCGTTCAGTTAGGTGGTCAAACTGCCCTAAAAATGGCAGAACGCTTAGAGGCTGAAGGTGTAAAAATTATCGGAACAAACTTCTCAAACATGGACTTAGCTGAAGACCGTGGAAGTTTCTCTGACTTATTGAAAGACCTAGATATTCCTTACCCTAAATATGGTGTTGCTACTTCAGCAGAAGAAGCTATCAAAGTAGCGAATGAAGTTGGATACCCTGTATTAGTTCGTCCTTCATATGTATTGGGTGGACAAGGGATGAGTATTGTGATCAACGATGAAGACTTGGAAAAAGCAGTAGTAAACCTATTGAAAAACCTTCCTGGAAATCATATCCTGATTGACCATTTCTTGGATAGAGCTGAAGAAGCAGAATCAGATTCAATCTGTGATGGCGAAGATGTTCACATCATCGGAATGATGGAGCATATTGAGCCTGCAGGTATCCACTCTGGTGACTCCTCAGCAGTATTGCCTCCATTTAGCTTATCTGAGACTGTTCAGAAGAAAATGGAAGAATACACCATTAAATTGGCAAAAGCATTGAACGTAATTGGTCTATTGAACATCCAGTTCGCAATTAAAGATGAAAATGTATTTGTAATCGAAGCCAACCCTCGTGCTTCACGTACCGTACCTTTCATCGCAAAAGCTTATGATGTTCCTTATATCAATATCGCTACTAAAGTGATGTTAGGTGAAAACAAATTGAAAGATTTCACCATCACACGTAAATTAAATGGTTATGCGATTAAAGAACCTGTGTTCTCCTTCTCAAAATTCCCAGAAGTTGATAAACAATTAGGCCCTGAAATGAAATCTACTGGTGAAGCTATCCGCTTTATCAAAGACTTAAATGATCCTCACTTCAGAGAACTTTATAGCAAAAAATCTATGTTCTTAAATGCGCAGTAGTATTTAGTAGAGAGTATTTAGTATTTAGACCTATGTCTGATACTAAATACTAACATAAGTAAAAGGTCTGAGAATTAATTCTCAGACCTTTTTTTATCAGACCCAAAGTCTAAATACTAAATACTAGATACTAGATACTAGACAGCATCTTTAACGCATCGAAATCCAACATTATTGGTTGGTGAGTTAATTTCACCTTTTCCGCGGCTACCGGCTTTATAGCGTTCGCAATATTCATCATTGCATAAAAAGGATCCTCCACGTTGTACTCGCTTCACCGTACCTGGCTCTTGCGGATCATATGAATCGGCTGGTCCTTTCGGATTGTCCTTCGGACTCTGCTGATAATAATCAGGTCGGTAATAATCTGAACACCATTCCCACACATTACCTTCCATATCGTATAAACCATAGGCATTTGCAGGGTATGATTTTACAGGTGCTGTAGTTTCAAAGCCATCCTCCATGCTATTCTTGGTTGGAAATTCTCCTTGGTAAATATTGGCTAACCATTTGCCATTCTCCAATTTCTCTGTTCCCCAATAATAGGTTTCAGACTGATGTTTCCCTGCTTTTGCTGCATATTCCCATTCTGCCTCTGTTGGTAAGCGCTTCCCTGCCCACTTTGCATAGGCTGCTGCATCTTCATAGGCCAACTGAGTCACTGGGTGATTCTCCTTTCCTTTTATCGAGCTATTAGGACCTTCAGGATGCCTCCAATTTGCGTCTGGGACATATTCCCACCATTGCAGGTGATCTTGTAAACCCTGAACTTGCTTTGGCGTAGTGAAGACTGCCGAACCAGGAACCAACAATGTTGGGTCTGCCCCAGGAAAGTCCTTCGGATCCAAAGGTCGTTCTGCAACCGTGACATATCCTGTAGCTTTTACAAAAGCCGCAAACTGCGCATTCGTAACTTCATGAACATCCATGTAAAAAGAATTCACCGTCACCTTGTGGATAGGTTGAGCATCCGGAAAACTATTGCTCCCCATCTCAAAGGTCCCTCCTTCAATCTTGACCATTTCTGCCTTATCTTCCCCGATTTTACCCACAGATGTTGAATCACTTTTTAAATTCGCAAACCGTGAAGGAATAGAAGAAGTATTGCATACAGCTACTGAATCCGAAAAACCAACCTCTGTTTTAGGCTTGGAAGAAGATTGACAGGCTGTAAGAAATAATGCTGTAAGAAATAATAAGGTATAGGGAATATATTTGAAAACGTTCATGGCCTAAGGTTGTGATATCTCTTATTACAAAGATAACAGAGTAATTTAAAATTGAAAATCCATGCTACTTAGCAGAAGTTTCAGAAAAAAATAAAAGCTGCCCCATGAAGGGCAGCTTTCTATGAAATTATTGGAATTTTATTATTTCACGTCTAATTGAACATCCTTAGCATTAACTTTTGGACGGATTTTCGTGTTACCACCACCATTCAAAGTCATATCATGAGGCTTGTTCGTTTTCCAGTTTCCTCTTGTAAAATCTGGAATATCAACAGTTCTACTGTTTTTAGATACTGATTCAACACTTAATGGAACAATTGCACTCCATACCGCGCCATCATAAACTGTTTGATCCAATGGTAAACCATTACGTAGACAGTCGATTAATCTCCAGTCCATCATAAAGTCCATACCACCGTGACCACCTACTTCTTTAGCTTGCTCACCAATGAACTTAACCAAATCAGGCGTATATTGAGTATATAATTGCTTTAATTCTTCTGGTTTAATGAAACTATGTCCAAATGCAATTCCTTCTTCTGGATATTTCTGAGCGAATCCCTTAGTACCACTTAATAAGTGAATACGTGAATAAGGACGTGGAGAAGTAACATCATGTTGTACCATCAATGTTTTTCCTTTTTCAGTCTTGATCAAGGTAGTATCCATGTTTCCTCTGAAGCGCTTGCCAACAAACTCTTTGTAGAAGTCATCAGTAGCTGCCAATTCCCTAGCTTTATCAGCCATCATGAAATCGTTGGATTGCATTGCTACTAAGTGGTTCATTTTATCTCCACAGTTGATGTTCATACATTGAGCAATTGGGCCAATTCCGTGAGTTGGGTATAAGTTACCATTCATTTTAATGTTCTCACGTAATCTCCACATATTATCATATCCGTTCTTAGCGAAGTTCAAACTCAATAAATCGTGGATATATGCACCTTCAGCATGTACTAATTCGCCAAATAACCCTTGGCGAACCATATTCAAGGTTAACATCTCGAAGAAATCATAACAACAGTTCTCCAACATCATACAATGTTTTTTCGTTGCTTCTGATGTTTTAACAACTTCCCAGATTTCTGAAACTGTTAATCCCATTGGCACTTCAGTTGCTGCGTGAGCACCAGATTTCATTGCTTCAATGGCCATTGGAGCATGGTATTCCCATGGTGTTGTAATATATACTAAGTCTAGTTCTTCATTTTTCAACATAGACTTCCAACCATCTTCACCTGAATAAGCTTTTGCTTCTTTCAATCCTTTTTTAGTAAGGATCGTTTGAGCCTTAGCAACACGGTCAGCATGTTTATCACATAATGCTACAATCTCTGCTCCTTCAATATAAGAAAGACGATCCACAGCACCTGGACCACGCATTCCTAATCCAATAACGGCAATTTTTACTTTATCTATTTTCGGCGCAGCAAATCCGGACATATTGATTGCAGAACTTGCAAACACTTCATTCTGCAAAGACGGTAATGTAATCGCAACACTCGATAACAATCCTGCCTTCTTTAAAAAATCTCTACGTGAGTTATTCATAGTATAAATTTATTACTTAACTAAGTTACAAAATCAAGGGGGACTTTGTCCCCCTATAAATCACCTATTTTAAAACAAACTAAACAGTCTAAATTCGATTTATCACAAATTATGGGAAGGAATAATTTGGTCAAGGGGCTTGATTATCAAACCACTAATACAATGATAATACGATTTTTGATAAAACAAAAACTATTTAAGAACGCAAACGTTTGTCCAATTTGCACAACCGTTTGTTTTATGTCAAAATATTGAGACAATAGGGTTATAAATTGATGTTTCCAATCATTTCCTTCAAAGCCAATTCAGATAATTTCGCCTGTAGGCGCGATGAATTGAATCGAGAAACCGCATTGATAAAGTTCTCTTGGGCATCCCGAAACTCAACCGCCGATATCGTTCCGATCTTATATTTCTCTAAAGTGATATTTAAATTCTGACGTGCAATATCCGCGTTGTTCTCCTCCAAACGGGCTAACGAGAGATTCGTCTGGTAGGATTCATAAGCTGTAGACATCGCTGTCTTAATCAATAAATTCTGCTGGTCAATCATAATTCCAGAATTCTCCAATTGTATTTTAGCCACACGTTCATTCCGGCGCTGATTGAATCCATCAAAAAGGTTGATGGAAGCAGTTATCCCATAATTCAAACCACGGGAGTTGGAACTGGATACGAAACCTAAACTGGATTCTGATTCTGAAAAATTATAGCCTGTATTCAATCGAACAACTGGATACCTATTCCCTTTTATCCGCTTGACCTCCAATTCTGCCATTCTTTTATTGATCGCAATAATTTGAAGATCTGGATTATATTCCTTGGCCTTGGATAACAAATCATCGTAAATTAAGGAGTCATCATACTCCACTTCCCTTTCAACATCAAACTCAATATTTAATTCACGAGCCATTAAACTATTCAAGGAAATTTTCAAATTCTTGACCACATTGGCCTGTCTTAACCGACTCGATTCATCTTCATTTAAGTTCACCTGAACATTCAATACTTCCAATCTGGAAGCTTTACCAATCATAAAGCGATTCTCAGCAGTGCGCAATCTCTCCATCGATATATTGATACTGGAATCAATGGCATTTAATAGATTCTGTTGTTCTACTATCGTATAGTAGGTGGATATGACATCCGAAACCTTCGCCAAGATCGTTTTCTTTAATTCAAATTCGCCTTGCTTCTGTAATTCCTTTAATTGCTCATACCTTGAGAACATGGCAAAACCGTCAAATATGGTCCAACCAATACTGACGCCATAACTCATATTATTATTCTTCGCATTGCTTAAGGATCTTTTATCTCCATTCGCTTGAACCTGCGAGGAATTCATCACACTATTATTCTGCGTAAAATTTCCCGTCACATTCGGAAGCATTCCGGCATTGCCATAGGTCAAATTCTCTTTGGCAACCCGTAGATCGTTCTGTGATAATTTGATTTCGAAATTATTTTCTAAAGCAATCTGAACAGCATCTTTTGCCGTCAATAAGCCCTGTGCAAATAAATTTACCCCTGTGTACAGGATTAAAAAGCCTACTAAGACTAGTTTCTTCATTTTATTGTTCAATTTCTTCAAGCTTTTTTATTTCTTCCAATTCAGGATGAAGATTTTTCTTTCTTGACATCATCAGGTAGAAGGCTGGTATCACGAAAAGTGTCAATATCAATGCGAAAATGGTTCCTCCTACAATTACAACCCCCATACCTATCCTACTCGTAGATGCCGCCCCTAAAGACAAGGCAATTGGTAATGCTCCTAAAGCAATTGCTAAGGAGGTCATTAAAATTGGTCTTAAACGTGCCTCCGAAGCCGTAACTACAGCATCATATTTATTGTAACCCTCCTCTCGGAGCTGGTTGGCAAATTCCACAATCAAAATACCGTTCTTCGTCACTAAACCAATCAACATAATGGTACCAATCTGGGAAAAGATATTCCAGGATTGCCCAAATAACCAGAGGGAAAACATCGCCCCAGCAACCGCCATCGGAACAGTAATGATAATAATAATCGGGTCAATAAAACTTTCAAATTGGGCCGCAAGAATCAAGAAGATCAGTAATACAGCAAGTCCAAATGCAAACATGGTATTGGATCCACTTTCCACAAAGTCCCTGGACTCACCACCTAGATCTGTGGTAAAGGTATCATCCAAAACCCTTTCTTTGATGGCCTCCATCGCTGCAATCCCATCACCCATACTTCTTCCCGGTGCTAAACCAGCAGATACTGTTGCGGCCATATACCGATTGTTATGGAACAATTGCGGCGGACTGCTGCGTTCTTCTATTTCTACAATATTATCTAGTTGAATCAATTGTCCTTGACTATTCTTCACAAAGATCGAAGCTAAATCCATCGGTGTGGAGCGATCCTTACGATCAAACTGACCCATGACCTGATATTGCTTTCCATTCATCATGAAATAACCGAATCGCTGTCCTGAAAGCGACATCTGCAAAGTCTGGGCAACATCCAGAACGGATACTCCCAAGGATTGTGCTTTTTCACGATCTATGCTTACATATACTTCTGGCTTATTGAATTTCAGATTCACGTCCGTAATGGAAAAGGTATTATCCTTCGCCAACTCATCCATGAATTCCGGAATCTTTTCTTCTAATTTCTGGAAATTCGGGGCCTGAATAATATATTGAATTGGCAATCCACCTCTTCTATTTACTGAAATCGTAGGTTGCTGAGAAACTGAAACCCGACCTTCCGAATATCCACTGGTCAACCTTGAAAGATCATCCGCAATTTCCTGCTGCGATCTCTCTCTTTCATCTGGTTGTACCAAACCCAACCGTACAAAGCCTGAATTGGAAGATGCAGACCCAAATCCTGGTGAAGTGATCACCAAACTTACCTTCTTCTCTGGAACGGAATCATTGATTAACATCGTAAGATCGGTCATAAACCTATCCATATAATCATAGGACACCCCTTCCGGAGCTGTTGCTCTTAGACTGATATAACTTCGATCGTCATAAGGCGCTGTCTCTTTTGGTAATAATTGATAGAAGAAATAGATCAAGGCAAAACATGCCAAAATGGTCACAAAACTTAACCACTTCACATTCAGAAAGCTTTTTAGGGAATCGGCATAGCCTGAATTCATCATCTCAAAATAGCGCTCTGTGCGCATATAGAACTTAGACCTCTTTTGCTCCCCACCTTTCATTAAATAGGCATTTAACATTGGCGTCAAGGTCAAGGAAACAAATGCAGAAATCAATACTGCTGCTCCAATGACGACTCCAAACTCTCGAAATAATCGACCAACGAATCCCTCCAGAAAGATAACAGGTAAGAATACTGCCGCCAAGGTTACGGAAATCGAGATTACCGCAAAGAAAATCTCATTGGATCCTTTAATCGCCGCCTGTATCGGCGGCATTCCTTCTTCTACCTTCTTGAAAATATTCTCCGTCACGACGATACCATCATCCACTACCAAGCCGGTTGCCAATACAATGGCTAAAAGTGTTAATACATTAATCGAGAATCCACATAAATACATGATGAAGAAGGTGGCAATCAATGAGACCGGAATATCAATCAATGGACGAAAGGCTATCGACCAGTTTCTAAAGAATAGATAAATAATCAAAACGACCAATACAATGGCAATCAATAAAGTTTCCACAACCTCAAAGACAGCTTTTTTCACAAACATCGTATTATCAATGGCAATGTTTAATTCAAAACCATCTGGTAATTCGTTTTGTAAACGGTCATATTCTTTGTAAAACTGATTCGCAATATCTAAATAATTGGTTCCCGGTTGTGGAATAATCGCCAAACTCACCATCGGATATCCCGAATCTGACATCTTGGTTTCAAAATTCTCCGCCTCCAATGCTGCCTTTCCAACATCTGAAAACCTTACGATACGATTATTGTCAGAACGGATAATGATATTACTAAACTCTTCTTCTGTGGCTAGATTACCAATGGTTTTAATGGCTAACTCTGTATTAGCACCGGTCAGCTTTCCTGAAGGAAGTTCCACATTCTGCGTGGTTAATGCAGTCCGAACATCCAACACCGTCAACCCATAAGAGGCGAGTTTGACCGGATCTATCCATAAACGCATAGCATATTTCCGCTGCCCCCAGATTTGAACAGAACTTACTCCCGGAATGGTTTGTAACCGTTGTGCGATCACATTCTCTGCATAATCAGACAATTCCAGCACATTTTTCGTAGCACTTTGCATGGTCATGGTCAGAATAGGCTCTGAATCAGCATCTGCTTTCGACACCACCGGTGGTGCATCAATATCTTGGGGTAAGCTTCTTAAGGCCTGGGAGACTTTGTCCCGAACATCATTTGCAGCTTCTTCTAAGTTCTTACTCAGGTTAAATTCTATGGTAATATTACTGGATCCCTGATTGGATGAAGAGGAAATATTCCGAATGCCATCAATGGAGTTGATCGATTTCTCCAAGGGTTCAGTAATCTGCGATTCGATGATATCGGCATTTGCTCCTGCATAATTCGTTCGCACAGAAATCTGTGCCGGGTCAATAGAAGGATATTCTCGCACGCCCAAAAATGTATACCCTATGATTCCAAAGAGAATCAGGATAAGGTTCATGACGATCGTTAGAACCGGACGTTTAATACTTAGTGTTGATAAACTCATCTATTCTGAATTATTGCAGGACAACCTGTACTGTTGAACCATTCCTTAAGGACATTACTCCAGAAGTTAATACTGTATCCCCAGCCACGATACCGCTCGTGATCAACACATCCTCATCCGTGCGTGCGCCAGTCTCCACCATAACTTCATTTGCCTTCCCTCCTTTTAATACAAATAGTTTCTTGCCGTTCTGAACTGGAATCAATGCCTCTGCTGGCACCAATAATCCTTCTTCCAAAGTCTCTAATGGAAAAACAATGTTGGCAAATGTCCCCGGAATAATATTATCAGAACTATTCGAGGTGATGGCTTTTACCAATAAGGTTCTGGTATTTGCTTCTACAGCTGGCTCAGTTGCATAAATCTTTGCCGTAAATTCACCTTCCACCCCCTGAACAGAAAATTTAATCTGATTATTAACACGAACTTTGTTCGCATATTTTTCAGGAATGGAGAATGATACTTTAAGTCTATTGGTATTAACTAGTTGTGCGATATTTGTTGTTGGAGTAACATAACTCCCTTTTGAAATACTTCTTAATCCTATCCGGCCAGAAAAAGGCGCACGGATCACGGTTTTACTAAGTTGTGCCTTTATCAATTGGATCTGCGATTGTGCTGTACGAAAGTCGGCACTCGCGATATCATACTCTTCTTGAGAAATGGCTTCTTTTTCTAATAGTAATTTAGCTCTACGCTCATTTTCAGCAGCTAGGTTATTACGGGTTTGCGCCTGTGCTAATTGTGCCTGTAACTCGGCATCATTGATCGTCAATAAAGGTTGTCCCTGACTAACACGTCCGCCTTCAGAGAAATTAATGGATTCTACAATCCCGGAAACCTCAGTATGAATTTCGATTTGCTCATCTGCTTCAATCGCGCCCGAAAGAGATAGGAAATCCGAAAAGGGTTGCCCTTTAACGATGACCCCATATACCTTGGCAGCACTCCGACTTCCCCTAGGACCATTTTGAGCTTCCGCTTTTTCTTTGTTCTTGGTAATCCTATAATAGACCATTCCGCCTACAAGTAGGACCCCAACTAATAATATAATAATGGATTTTCTCTTCATTTCAGGTTAGCAAATTGCTTAAATCAATCAAGTTTAATTATCCTGAAAAATAGAAAAAAAAGGAATAGGATAGTGTAATAATGTTATTATACTATTATTAGCAATGCTTAAACTATAAGTTTACTAGTGCGCTTTGATCTTTATATGTGTGGCTATATTTAGTTTTTTAATGATTCCGCGAATAAGTTCCCACAATTTATCGACGGTAATTTCGCAGGAAGTAGCAGTACGATCCAAACTAAATCCCTCTAACAAGCGGTGAACAATGGTTAATTCCCTTCGGGAAAGTTTCCTTCTCGATTGTGGTGGTTGTTGGATACCCATGAATAAGGATTTCGTCAATTCAGGACTTGCATAGGAAGATCCGGCAAGGACATCACGAATAATTTTTAATAAGTCAGAAGCTTTGGTACCTTTTTTCACAAATGCATAAGCACCAGCAAGAATACTTTGTCGGATAATAGCAGGATTATCCACATCAGAAAGCATAATAATATGCACATCAGGGTATCGTTCCTTAATAATAGGAATACCACTAATACCATCAATATCTGGCATCATAATATCTAGAAGAATTACTTCTGGATTAACCGATGGATTGGCTTTCTTTTGAAAATCAACTATGGATTCCGCCTCGAGTACAAAATCAAAACAAATTGATTTCATATTCAATAACTGAAATTTAGTCAAATTTCTGCAAAAGACACTATCATCAATTATTCCTAATTTAATGCAATCCATAACTATTATCTTAAATTCACACCCTTGATCATGGGATAATCAAGTATTAAAACATCCTTGTTTCAGTATAAATATACAATATGTATTGAAAATCAGAAAGAAACTATATATAAAAGTAGGAATATATTTTATAGATTAATTAATTTATAAAAATAACGGATAATTTTTTTCCATAAAAACAATATCTCCATATACCCCTACTAAAAGTGAAAACAACGTCAAATGCTGACAAAAATAGACTACAACTCTTAAGTTATAGGTTAAATTTAGAAATTAAAGATTGAAATTCAATAAATTGGCTGAATTTCAGCCATTGCTTCCACTCAATCTATGAAAAAAATAACAAAACCGTTTCAGCACTACATTATGATAATATTAACTATTCTTAAAGATAAAGATTAATCCAAATCAGAAAGATTAGCGTAATAACGCATATATAATTTTAATTCTTTAGAAATGTAACTATTTATTATGAGCCCTATTTTTGTAACAAGATATATATTCCATAAAACTATTACGCATAGGTCAAAATTGGTATGATGATAATTATTAAGCCCCAGAGGGGCGACATGTTTGTAGCAAGGGACGTATAAGAAGATACAGCCCTGTAGGGGCAGCATGTTTGTCAAACCATGACCAAATAATAAATAAAAGGGCGTATGCGATACGCCCGTACAATGCGTTTCATTTATCCGATAGGCATTATGCGGTCTGGATGATCAAGCCCCAGCGGGGCGACATGTTTGTAGAAAGGGACATTAAACAAGATACAGCCCCATAGGGGCGGCATGTTTGTAGCTAGGGACGTATAAGAAGATACAGCCCCATAGGGGCGACATATTTGTAGGAACCCCAGCGGGGTTCAATATTAGTAACCCGAAGGTAGAAAACAAAGACCCCTTCCGCAGAACTGCAATCGCTAAAGCGATTGCAGTTTTACGGAAGGGGTTATTTCATGTTATGTCCTTTTCTACTAACATTAAACTCCTCTGGAGTTTCTTGCACCGCTGACGAGGATCAAGCCTCGAGTGACGTCACGTTCGCCAACATATCGCCTAAAATGGATCCCGCATCTTCGATGCGGAATGACAATCACATCATTACATTAGGTCATGGGTTAAAAAAGGAGCTTCGCCAAGGCCGAAGCTCCTTTTTTAACCCATGACCCTGACACAATTACCCTGTCATTCAGAGCGCAGCGAAGAATCCATTTCTAGCCCGCCAATCGTAGGGGCGTATCGCATACGCCCTCCTTTCAATATAACCCCTACAATTCCAAAAACGCCCATATCCCAATGATTAACCATTTATGTAATTATCCAATACGGCCACCATTCCCGTAAAACGACAAAAGGGCGTATGCGATACGCCCGTACAATGCATTTCATTTATCCGATAGTCATTCCGTCCTGCATGGTCAAACCCCATAGGGGCGGCATATCTGTAGGAACCCCAGCGGGGTTCAATATTAGTAACCCGAAGGTAAAAAAAAGAGCCCTTCCGCAGAACTGCAATCGCTAAAGCGATTGCAGTTCTGCGGAAGGGCTTATTTCATGTTACGTTCCTTTCTACTAACATTAAACTCCTATGGAGTTTCTTGCACCGCTGACGAGGTTCAAGCCCCGTAGGGGCGACATATTTGTCAAACCATGACCAAACAACAATACAAAAGGGCGTATCCGATACGCCCCTAGCATCGGGCCGTCCGTTGCATTTCCCCATATCCCTGAAAACACAAAAAGCCCGTTGTCATCTGACAACGGGCTTCCGTATAAAATTAGGCACCGACCTACTCTCCCACCTGTTACGGCAATACCATCGGCTCTGGCGGGCTTAACTTCTCTGTTCGGAATGGGAAGAGGTGGACACCGCCGATATAGGCACCTGAATATCTTTTTAAGTAGTATTTAGTAGTTAGTATTTAGTAGTTAGACCTGGGGCCTGCCACCAAACACGGCGTACTTCGTACTCCATATTGACATGTTATTGGAAGAAAGGATGTTAAAAAGAGAGAGGACAACAGAACTATCCGCATTGGAAAGCTTCGGGCTATTAGTATCACTCGGCTTTGGTCTTTCAACCTTTACACCTGTGACCTATCAACGTTGTCATCTTCAACGACCCTTATGAGGAAGTCTCATCTCGTGGCTAGTTTCGCACTTAGATGCTTTCAGCGCTTATCTATCCCGGACGTAGCTACCCTGCCGTACACCTGGCGGCATAACAGGTTCACCAGCGGTCCGTCCAACCCGGTCCTCTCGTACTAAGGTCAGATCCACTCAAACTTCCAGCGCCCACAACAGATAGGGACCGAACTGTCTCGCGACGTTCTGAACCCAGCTCGCGTGCCACTTTAATGGGCGAACAGCCCAACCCTTGGGACCTTCTCCAGCCCCAGGATGTGACGAGCCGACATCGAGGTGCCAAACCTCCCCGTCGATATGAGCTCTTGGGGGAGATCAGCCTGTTATCCCCAGAGTACCTTTTATCCTTTGAGCGATGGCCCTTCCATACAGAACCACCGGATCACTATGTCCGTCTTTCGACCCTGGTCGACTTGTAGGTCTCACAGTCAAGCAAGCTTATGCCATTGCACTCCTCGTACGGTTACCAAGCGTACTGAGCTTACCTTTGAAAGCCTCCGTTACCTTTTTGGAGGCGACCACCCCAGTCAAACTACCCACCAAACAATGTCTCCCGCATCGCGGGATTAGAAACCGAATACAGAAAGGGCGGTATTTCAAGGTCGTATCCACGATTCCTGGCGAAACCGCTTCGACTACTCCCGCCTATCCTACACATCCTGTACCCAATTTCAATGTTAAGCTATAGTGAAGGTTCATGGGGTCTTTCCGTCCCGTTGCGGGTAACCGGCGTCTTCACCGATACCACAATTTCACCGAGCTCATGGCTGAGACAGCGCCCAGATCGTTACACCATTCGTGCAGGTCGGAACTTACCCGACAAGGAATTTCGCTACCTTAGGACCGTTATAGTTACGGCCGCCGTTTACTGGGGCTTCGATTCAATGCTTCTCCTTGCGGATGACATCCCCTCTTAACCTTCCAGCACCGGGCAGGTGTCAGGCCTTATACCTCATCTTTCGATTTCGCAAAGCCATATGTTTTTGCTAAACAGTCGCCTGGGCCTTTTCACTGCGGCTTCTCCATCGCTGGAGGAAGCGCCCCTTCTCCCGAAGTTACAGGGCCATTTTGCCGAGTTCCTTAGCCATGATTCACTCGAGCACCTTAGGATCCTCTCCTCGACTACCTGTGTCGGTTTACGGTACGGGTATTGATAACCTGGAGCTTAGCGGGTTTTCTTGGAAGTCTGCTTACCTGCGCTATCAGCGCCCCCGAGGGTTTGCTGTACTATCGGGCTTCAGCTGTACCAGCGGATTTGCCTACCGGTCCAATACCTTTGCCCTTCAACGAACTATTCCGTCAGTTCGCGGCAGTGTCACTACTCCGTCACCACATCGCAGTTATCAATAGTACGGGATTATTAACCCGTTGGCCATCGGCTGCCTCCCTTCGGATGCGCCTTAGGTCCCGACTAACCCTGATCCGATTAGCGTTGATCAGGAAACCTTAGTCTTTCGGTGGGCGGGTTTCTCACCCGCCTTATCGTTACTTATGCCTACATTTGCTTTTCCATCAGGTCCACCACGAGTCACCCCGCGGATTCACCCCCGATGGAATGCTCCCCTACCAGTGCAATAAATTGCAATCCATAGCTTCGGTATCGTTCTTGATGCCCGTTTATTATCCACGCCCGGCCGCTCGACTAGTGAGCTGTTACGCACTCTTTAAATGAATGGCTGCTTCCAAGCCAACATCCTAGCTGTCTGGGCAACCGGACCTCGTTAGTTCAACTTAGAACGAATTTGGGGACCTTAGCTGATGGTCTGGGTTCTTTCCCTCTCGGCCTTGGACCTTAGCACCCAAAGCCTCACTGCCGGCCATATCTAGCAGCATTCGGAGTTCGTCTGGATTTGGTAGGATTTGACTCCCCCGCACCCAATCGGTAGCTCTACCTCTGCTAGACTCATATGCCGACGCTGTTCCTAAAAACATTTCGGGGAGTACGAGCTATTTCCCAGTTTGATTGGCCTTTCACCCCTACCCTCAGGTCATCCGGAAACTTTTCAACGTTTATCGGTTCGGTCCTCCAGTACGTGTTACCGCACCTTCAACCTGCCCAAGGGTAGATCACAAGGTTTCGCGTCTACCTCGTCCGACTATACGCCCTGTTCAGACTCGCTTTCGCTTCGGCTCCTGGCCTTAAGCCATTAACCTTGCCGGACAAGAGTAACTCGTAGGCTCATTATGCAAAAGGCACGCCGTCACGGAATCACTCCGCTCCGACCGCTTGTAAGCACACGGTTTCAGGTTCTTTTCACTCCCCTGTTCGGGGTTCTTTTCACCTTTCCCTCACGGTACTGGTTCACTATCGGTCTCTCAGGAGTATTTAGCCTTGCCAGATGGTGCTGGCGGATTCCCACAGGATTTCTCCGGTCCCGCGGTACTCAGGATACCACTATGGCTGCATTCTTTACCTGTACGGGGCTCTCACCCTTATCGCGCAGTTTCCCACCTGCTTCCAGTTCATAGCACAGTCCAATGGCGTGGTCCTACAACCCCAGTATTGCCGTAACAATACTGGTTTGGGCTCTTTCCCGTTCGCTCGCCACTACTTGGGAAATCATTGTTATTTTCTCCTCCTACGCCTACTTAGATGTTTCAGTTCAGCGCGTTCGCTTCATTTGATGGCATGTCTTCAACATGCCGGGTTGCCCCATTCGGAAATCCACGGATCAATTCGCATTTGCCGATCCCCGTGGCTTATCGCAGCTTATCACGTCCTTCATCGCCTCTGAGAGCCTAGGCATCCCCCGTGTGCCCTTGTTTACTTTCTTCACGCTATCACCCCTTTTGCCAAGTGATAGGTTGCTTATTGGCCGCCATCCATCGCTGGACGACAGGCCTCTGTTGTCTTCTCTTGTTAATCTCTTTTCTTCCAATATGTCAAAGAACTCTTTATCTGAAGTACCTAGTAGTTAGTAGTTAGTATTTAGAACCATTGCTCTAAGCTAAAACCTTCTATAAGGACTCGGACCTGTGGAGAATAACGGATTCGAACCGTTGACCCCCTGCGTGCAAGGCAGGTGCTCTAGCCAGCTGAGCTAATTCCCCGTGTGATGGTAGTCCCGAGCAGATTTGAACTGCTGACCCCTACATTATCAGTGTAGTGCTCTAACCAACTGAGCTACGGGACTAGCTTATCTCTCTCATCTCTCGGTGTCACCGTCTGTTCGGAGCATCACTATCTAAATACTAAATACTAGATACTAGATACTCCCCACAGGGTGGGCACTTTCTTCTGAATGTCTTTTTTTTTCCATACGATCATGTATGTCGCGCAGCGATCCCAGAGCGGGCTCTAGAAAGGAGGTATTCCAGCCGCACCTTCCGGTACGGCTACCTTGTTACGACTTAGCCCCAATTACCGGTTTTACCCTAACACGCTCCTTGCGGTTACATGCTTTAGGTACCCCCAGCTTTCATGGCTTGACGGGCGGTGTGTACAAGGCCCGGGAACGTATTCACCGCGTCATTGCTGATACGCGATTACTAGCGAATCCAACTTCACGGGGTCGAGTTGCAGACCCCGATCCGAACTGTGAATGGCTTTTCGAGATTGGCATCACATTGCTGTGTAGCTGCCCGCTGTACCATCCATTGTAGCACGTGTGTAGCCCCGGACGTAAGGGCCATGATGACTTGACGTCGTCCCCGCCTTCCTCTCTGCTTGCGCAGGCAGTCTGTTTAGAGTCCCCACCTTGACGTGCTGGCAACTAAACATAGGGGTTGCGCTCGTTGCGGGACTTAACCCAACACCTCACGGCACGAGCTGACGACAGCCATGCAGCACCTAGTTTCCTGTCCCGAAGGACGGATGCGTCTCTGCATCCTTCAGTAACTTTCAAGCCCGGGTAAGGTTCCTCGCGTATCATCGAATTAAACCACATGCTCCTCCGCTTGTGCGGGCCCCCGTCAATTCCTTTGAGTTTCACCCTTGCGGGCGTACTCCCCAGGTGGATGACTTAACGCTTTCGCTTGGACGCTTACGGTATATCGCAAACATCGAGTCATCATCGTTTAGGGCGTGGACTACCAGGGTATCTAATCCTGTTCGATCCCCACGCTTTCGTGCATCAGCGTCAATAACGGCTTAGACAGCTGCCTTCGCAATCGGTGTTCTGAGACATATCTATGCATTTCACCGCTACTTGTCTCATTCCGCCGTCTTCAACCGCATTCAAGCACTTCAGTATCAAGGGCACTGCGACAGTTGAGCTGCCGTCTTTCACCCCTGACTTAAAGTGCCGCCTACGCACCCTTTAAACCCAATAAATCCGGATAACGCTCGGATCCTCCGTATTACCGCGGCTGCTGGCACGGAGTTAGCCGATCCTTATTCTTTAGGTACATTCAGCCCACTACACGTAGTGGGGTTTATTCCCTAACAAAAGCAGTTTACAACCCATAGGGCAGTCATCCTGCACGCGGCATGGCTGGTTCAGGGTTGCCCCCATTGACCAATATTCCTTACTGCTGCCTCCCGTAGGAGTCTGGTCCGTGTCTCAGTACCAGTGTGGGGGATTCTCCTCTCAGAGCCCCTAGACATCGTCGCCTTGGTGGGCCGTTACCCCACCAACTAGCTAATGTCACGCGAGCCCATCCATATCCTATGAATATTTGACAAATAAACCATGCGGTAAATCTGTGTCATGCGGTGTTAATCCGAATTTCTTCGGGCTATCCCCCTGATATGGGTAGGTTGCTCACGCGTTACGCACCCGTGCGCCACTCTCACCAACCGGTAGCAAGCTACCAGCTGGATCCCGTCCGACTTGCATGTATTAGGCCTGCCGCTAGCGTTCATCCTGAGCCAGGATCAAACTCTCCATTGTAAAATGAAGTGTAAGATCAAGACTATTTATAATAAATAGAATTGTCTTGTTTTAATGTTTTCCTCCCGCTCCGGGATATCTGAATTGATTTCTTAAATCTTTGTTCAGCTATCGTACTCTCGTACGAGTCGCTGCGCTACATGATCATTTAAAGAACTTATCTCGCCTGGGCATCTCGCTTCGGCTTTTTTATGTTGTGGATCCCTCATCGCTGAAGGCTACAATCTGTCATTTTTCTATCGCTCCGAGCATCGCGCTCGTTGCTGTTTCCCTCGGTTGGGACTGCAAAGGTAGAAACCTTTTTTGATTCCGCAAAATTTATTTTAAAATAATTTTGAGGCGCTTTTTTCAAAAGATACGGTGCATCGGGTCTGACCCCTTTTTTACCGTGTTTCATTCCCTGTTGTCAGTGGCCTTTCAGCCGTCCCTCCCTTGCGGAGTGGTGCAAAGATAGGGACAAAACATCCATACTTCCAAGACATCCCAGCAACAATTTTTGGTAGCAAGGCGTAACTCGCTAGCACATTGCACGATAAATTTTCAGGAAGCTGGCATTTTCATTGCCCAGGGATGGTTGCGGGGGCATGAACGGTAGAAAAGGAAGGTCGGGCGAGATGGAAAGTCTGGGATCATGGATGTGTGTGTTTTGGAGGGGATCATAGCTCGTTCCTTTTCGAAGGGGGGGTAAATACACTATCATTATCGGAAATACTTCGGGAGGAGTTCCAACAAAACTCGATATTCCGGCGCATCACTAGCGCAGATCCCCCGCAGATCCGCCTGACCTCGGCCGTAAAAATTCGACCAAGGTCAGGAAAAGATCCGAAGAAGGTCCGACCAAGGTGCGGTAGAGGTCCTGATTTGTCCAAAAGATGGACAGAATTATCGCTGAATTCGAAACTGTAGTATTACAGTATTCGAAACAGCATTATTAATGAGTTCGAAACTGACCTTATCACTTTATACAAAAGCTATATTATTACAATATTCAAAAGCATCCTTTAATACCGTATTTAAAACCTTCATTATAACTGAAATCAAAATCGACCTTATCACCTTATACAAAAGCAACATTATTACCGAAATCAAAACCTACCTTATTAAAGTATATAGAACCTACATTATTATAGCATTCAAAATCTACATAATTACTGAAATCAAAATCAACTTTATTCCAGTATTTAAACACCTACACTATTACAATATTCAAATGCTACATTAAAGAGGACATAAGATTAGAATTGACTATATTTAATGAAATCCAATAAAAGACCTATGAAATTGAACGATACGCAAGACCAAAATTATAGCTACCCTAAAAATCCAATCCTTTTCCGTTTTTGTTTCATCTTCATCCTGACATTTATACTACTGGCCAATAATGGAACCTTCTTTTTCCTCCAACATCTATTGGTTCTCATCCGACCATTTTTGATTGATCTAATAAGAGCCTTCGGTAGAACTTTTTTTGATTTGAGCTACAATGCCAGCTACATAAATGGAAGCGGAGACACAGCCATGCAATGGATACAACTCTTGCTAATATTGATATTCTCAGCTGTTGGCACATTGATCTGGAGCTTATTGGACCGTAAAAACAAAAGCTATCCAAGATTATATTATTGGCTTACCGTCATTGTCCGTTATTATATAGCCTTTATGTTGCTGAATTATGGCATGGTAAAATTGACACATAGTCAATTTCCATTTCCCACTTTACTACGATTAACAGAACCGCTCTACAAGTTTTCACCAATGGGGCTGGCATGGACATTTTATGGAGCCTCCAATCCTTATAATATATTCATGGGGATTGCTGAATTAATGAGTATAATATTATTATTCCGAAAAACCACAACCCTGGGTGCCATTATCACCTTTGCAGTCAGCGTGAATATCATGGCAACCAATTATTTCTTTGATGTACCTGTAAAATTGGTTTCTACAGCACTAGCCTTATTGAGTTTATTTCTACTGGCACCGAATATCCAAAGATTGATGGGCTTATTAATAGCGCAGAAAACAGTTAAACTAATTCCGCTCCCCACACCTATATATAATAAACGTTGGAAAAAAATCACCATGATCAGCATAAAGGTTCTACTCCTACTCTTGGTATTCTCGGGGCATATTCGGCAATTAATCTCACCAATTGATTACTTCAAACCGTACTTTGATCCAGAAGCCGAACTTTATGGTGCCTATTATATCCCTAATAGGGAATATAAAAACCATGCGAAGAACAATATCCCTGATGAATGGCATCAGCTTATCATCACAACTGAAAAAACGTTGACTATTAGAAATGAGGAAATGGATATTATTCAATATGAATACATCAAGGATCCGAAGAAAAAGGAGATCAAAATAATAGAATCAGATAAAAGTGTAGTACTTGAAATGAAATATCATCTCGAAAATACGGGAATTACCCTACGCAATATCCATTCTCCGGATTCCACATCTATCTTCCTGGAGAAGATAGATATGGATAATATTGATCTAAAAACCCGAACATTCCGTTGGATAAATGAATATCCTCATAATAGGTAGTTAAAATGCGTTGAATCCGGTGATATCATTTCCGGTGATCAATAAATGAACATCGTGTGTTCCTTCATAGGTAATCACCGATTCCAGGTTCATCATGTGGCGCATAATGGAGTAATCACCGACGATTCCCATGGCGCCAAGAATCTGCCTAGCCTCGCGGGCTACCTGCAAAGCCATGTTCACATTATTTCTCTTCGCCATGGAAATCTGGGCAGCGGTTGCCCGATCTTCATTTTTCAAGAGCCCCAATCGCCATGAAAGCAGCTGCGCCTTGGTGATTTCAGTAATCATCTCCGCCAATTTCTTCTGCTGCAGTTGAAAGGAAGCAATGGGTTTCCCGAATTGTTTTCTTTCCTTGGCATAATTCAATGCCGTTTGATAACAGTCCATCGCAGCCCCAATAGCTCCCCAAGAAATTCCAAACCTTGCTGAATTCAGGCAGGACAAGGGTCCTTTCATCGAACTGACTTCTGGCAAAACATTTTCCTCAGGAATAAATACCTGGTCAAAGACAAGCTCGCCAGTTTTAGAGGCCCGAAGAGACCATTTGTTTAAAGTTTCGGGGCTAGTAAAGCCTTCAAAAGCACGTTCGACAATAACGCCACGGATTTTCTTCTCTTCATCCCGAGCCCAAACGACAGCAATATCACAGATAGGCGCATTCGTGATCCACATTTTAGAACCCGATAAACGATAGCCAGTGCCATCCTTAACAAATTTGGTTTCCATACTGGCAGGATCGGAACCATGATTTGGTTCCGTTAGCCCAAAAGCACCTATCAATTCCCCTGTCGCTAATCGGGGTAAGAATTTTTGTTTTTGTTCTTCGGAGCCGAATTTATAAATCGGGAACATCACCAATGAAGATTGAACAGAAGCGGCAGAACGGATTGCCGAATCCGCGAATTCAAGTTCCTGCATGATTAAGCCGTAGGTCATTTGATCCAATCCTAGCCCAGCATATTTTTCAGGAATAAAGGTCCCTAAAGCGCCCATACTGCCCAGCTTTCGCATTAAATCGGGAATCTCCTGATGCTCCTGCGCATAATAATCCATCTTCGGAACAAATTCCGCCTTCACATAATTACGGATGGAATCCCGAACAAGAATTTGTTCAGGTGTTAGTAATTCGTCTATTTGATAATAGTCCATAACTAGATTTGAAATATGAGGTTTGAGAAAATCAATTTAATGGTTATTTATTAACCTTTTATACTGTCCCCAAATTACAAAATAAATTCGACCAAATCCATTCGAAAACAAAAGATATTCTCTATATTTATAAAAATTTCGAATAATATAAACCATATTATGACATCAAAAGAATTAAAAGCACTTGGAATCGAGGCAGAGAACCTAGGAACCTCTACGGGTAACAAATGGTTTGCAAAGGGTGAATTGATTGAGTCCTATTCTCCAACGAATGGGAAGCTAATCGCAAAGGTTAGGAGTACAACAGAGAAAGAATACGAAAAGGTTATACAAGAGGCTGAAAAGGCAAAATTATTATGGAGGGATATTCCGGCACCTAAGCGTGGTGAGATTGTCCGTCAATTAGGAGATAAATTACGTGAATTAAAGCCAGTCCTTGGGAAATTAGTTTCCTATGAAATGGGGAAATCCTATCAGGAAGGAATGGGCGAGGTTCAGGAGATGATTGACATCTGTGATTTTGCAGTAGGACTATCAAGGCAATTATACGGGAATACCATTCATTCGGAGCGTCCAGGGCACCGGATGTATGATCAATATCATCCACTAGGAATCGTAGGAATCATTACTGCATTTAACTTTCCAGTAGCTGTTTGGTCTTGGAATGCGGCCTTAGCATTAGTTTGTGGAGATGTTGTCGTATGGAAACCAAGTGAAAAAACACCATTATGTGCCGTAGCATGTCAACATATTATTGCTGAGATTTTAAAAGCAAACAAATTACCAGAAGGAATTTCTTCCTTGGTTGTTGGAGATGCTGAGGTTGGCAAATGGTTATCCGAGGACGAACGACTGCCATTAATTTCCGCGACAGGTTCAACCCGCATGGGCAAGGAAGTAGCAACAGTAGTTGCGAAGCGTTTAGGAAAATCATTATTGGAGCTAGGTGGAAACAATGCCATCATTGTGAGTCCTAGTGCGGATCTTAAAATGACCATTATTGGTGCTGTATTTGGCGCCGTAGGAACTGCAGGTCAACGTTGTACCAGTACCAGACGCTTGATTATCCATGAAAGCATTTACGATAAAGTGAAAAAATCATTGGTTGATGCCTATAAGCAAATCAAGATTGGAGATCCTTTGGATAGCAAAAATCACATGGGACCTTTGATTGACACCGCGGCAGTAAACATGTACTTAGATGCCTTGGATAAGATCAAAGCAGAAGGCGGTAAATTATTAACCAAGGGCGAGGTATTAAAAGGCGAAGGCTATGAAAGCGGATGTTATGTTACTCCGGTGATTGCTGAAGTGGAGAACCACTATGAAATCGTTCAACACGAGACCTTTGCCCCGATTTTATATTTAATAAAATACAGTGGAGAAGTTGATGCAGCCATCAGCTTACAAAATGGTGTCAAACAAGGACTTTCTTCAGCGATCATGACGAACAGTCTTCGTGAGGCTGAATTATTCCTGAGCCAGAATGGTTCGGATTGTGGTATTGCCAATGTTAATATAGGAACTTCAGGTGCTGAAATTGGTGGCGCTTTCGGAGGGGAGAAAGATACTGGTGGCGGCCGTGAATCTGGATCGGATGCATGGAAGGTGTATATGCGTAGACAAACCAATACCATTAATTATACGACGAGCCTACCGTTGGCTCAAGGAATTAAATTTGACCTATAAACAGAATTGAATTATAAACGATTATGATAAGAGAAACACATAAAAGATTAGCAAAACATATCTTAGCCGATGGACTTCCAGTGGTTATGGACCTAGAGAAATCTCATGGTTCATACATTGTTGACATTGATGGCAAGGAATATTTGGACATGTTCAGCATGTTCGCATCATCACCAGTAGGATACAACCATCCTTATATTTTAGCCAATGAGAAGCAGTTGGAGAAAGTATCCATTAATAAATTAGCTTTATCGGATATCTATCCAGATGAGTATGCAGATTTCATGGATGTTTTTGAACGCGTGGGCATTCCGCAGGAATTAAGCTATTGTTTTTTCATTGATGGCGGCGGATTGGCAGTTGAAAATGCATTAAAAGCAGCTTTTGATTGGAAGACCCGCTTAAATCTATCGAAAGGAATCGAACAGGAAGCAAGTCAGGTGATTCACTTCAAACAAGCATTCCACGGAAGAACAGGTTATACCCTATCCTTAACAAACACGAAAGATCCAAGGAAGTATATGTACTTCCCAAAATTCAATTGGCCTAGAATCAGTAATCCGAAATTAACCTTCCCATTAACGGAAGAGTCGGTTGCTAACACCATTGAGTTAGAGAAACAAGCGATCCAGGAAATTGAAAATGCAATTGCCAACAATCCCAATGATATTGCCTGCTTGATCCTTGAACCTATTCAAGCCGAAGGTGGTGACAATCATTTCCGCAAGGAGTTCTTTGTTAAATTAAGAGAGATCTGTGATAAAAATGATATCATCTTAATATTGGATGAAGTCCAAACGGGAATTGCCATGACGGGAAAAATGTGGTGTTATCAACATTATGGCATTGTTCCGGATGTGATTTCCTTTGGCAAGAAAACTCAGGTTTGTGGTATTTTGGCAAACAAGGCCAAATTTGATCGGGTAGAAAAGAATGTTTTCCAAGAATCCAGCCGTATCAATTCGACCTTCGGTGGGAATTTAGTGGATATGATCCGCTTTAAACTCATCCTGGAGATTATTGAAAAAGAAGGCTTGGTGAATAAAGCTGAAACATTAGGAGAGTACCTACAGGTAAAATTGTTGGAATTATCCGAAAAACATCCATCCATCAGTAATGTCAGAGGAAAAGGTTTATTAGTGGCATTTGATTTACCAACGCCAGAGGCAAGAGATAAATTTGTGGAAGCGGCGATGAAAGAAAATATGTTGATATTAGGATGTGGAGAGCGTAGTATTCGTTTCAGACCACACCTTACCGTGAGCAAAGAAGACTTAGATAAAGCGATTTCTATCGTAGACAAAGTAGTTGATTAATAAAAAAATAAAATCCCGGCCTTTCGACCGGGATTTTATTTTTTAAGCTGATTCCCTTGCGGGGGAGATAAAAAAATGTTCCCATAACATTTCTTCCGACCTTATTTCCAACAGGTTATAATTATATCTTTTAGACAATTTAAAATCATGCAACTTTTAACAAAAAATTGGGTAAAGAGTGGCTTTGAAAATCCGGTCGATTGGAGTCATTTTTGTACCTTTGTAGATTATGTCGGATATTATTCAATTGCTTCCAGATTCAGTAGCAAATCAGATTGCGGCGGGTGAGGTTGTTCAACGCCCTGCATCAGCAATTAAGGAGTTAATGGAGAACGCTATTGATGCGGGAGCGGATCATATAAAATTAATTATTAAGGATGCTGGAAAGTCGTTGATTCAAGTTATTGATAACGGCTGTGGAATGAGTGTGACGGATGCTCGACTATGTTTTGAGCGACATGCTACCTCTAAAATTCGAAAAGCAGAAGACTTATTTGCCATTCGCACGATGGGATTTCGTGGGGAAGCCATGGCTTCCATTGCGGCAATCGCCCACGTGGAACTTAAGACCAGAAGGATTGAGGATGAGCTCGGTACGGTGATTGAGATTGAAGGATCGGAAGTGATTCAACAATATCCAGATCAGGCACCTGCTGGCACCAGTATTTCCGTAAAGAATCTTTTTTATAATATCCCAGCACGAAGGAACTTTTTAAAAAGCAATTCCGTTGAGTTAAGACATATCATTGACGAGTTTCAACGAATAGCTCTTGCGCATCCCGAAATTTTCTTCACCTTCCATAGTGATGGCAATGAACTGTTTCATCTGCCGAAGGAAACCTTGAAACAACGCATAGTTCATCTATTTGGCAATAATTACAACCAACGCTTGGTTCCAGTTGAGGAAACCACGACGATCATAAATATCAAAGGATTTATTGGGAAGCCTGAGTTTGCCAAGAAAACCCGCGGAGAACAATTTTTCTTCGTCAACAACCGATATATCAAAGATCCCTATCTGAATCATGCAGTTATGAATGCCTATGAGGAAATTCTGCCAGCAGATACCTTTCCGCTCTATGTATTGTTCATTGACATTGATCCTTCCAAGATAGATATCAACGTGCACCCTACCAAGACGGAAATCAAATATGAAGATGATAAAGCCATCTATGCTATTTTACGTTCAGCCGTAAAGCGTAGTATTGGTCGATATAATATTGCCCCATCTTTGGACTTTGAACAAGAAACTGGCTTTAATGATTTGATTACGCCGAAGCCATTGGATGAAATTCAGGCTCCGACCATTAATTTCAATCCGAATTTCAATCCTTTTGATGATGGCATGCCGAAGCAACCGCGGAAATACAACTTCCCGGAACAGATCGAACGTAAGACCAGTATTCCACAAAATTGGGATAGCTTGTACGAAATCACAGAATCAGAGGATTCAGAACAATTGAGTTTATTGCCAGAAGAGCCTGAAGCGAAGGCAGAGTCCCCAATTATACAGGCCTCAGACCAGCCGAAGAAGCAATTTTTCCAACTTCATAATCGTTATATAGTGTCCCAAATTCATTCAGGCTTTATGTTGATTGATCAGCAAGCGGCGCATGAGCGAATTCTATTTGAGCAGTTTCAGCAACAATTGCAACAGAATCAAGGGTCCAGTCAACAGAGTTTATTCCCACAAACGGTGGAATTAAACTCCGCAGACTTTGCCTTGGTTCAGGAAATTCTACCGGAGATTCATGCCTTAGGATTTCAGTTGCGAGCATTTGGGAAAACTACGTATATTGTAGATGGAATTCCTGCGGATTTAGAAAACATCAATGAGGGGCAGATAATTGAGAAGTTGTTGGAAGATTTCAAGAATCAGAGTGATTTACGATTGACCAAGCGCGAACGATTAGCAAAAAGTTTAGCGAAGAATGCTGCTATAAAACCGGGCACGAAATTAGAGAATGAAGGGATGGCAGACTTGATTGATAGGCTATTTGCCTGTGAATCGCCAAATATTTCCTTATCAGGAAGGCCAGTCATTATTACATACACCTTGCAGGAGCTTGCAGAACGCTTTAGCAGAATTATTTAAGATTGAGAAAAATATATGAATAACCTCTTTGGAAATTTACCAACAGTCACCAAAAACCTTTTGATCATCAATATCGTCTGTTTTATTGGGACCATGATTTTTGATAATGCCACACGATTCTTTGGTGTATTTTATCCGGACTCCCCATTTTTCAAGATTTGGCAAGTTATTACTTACATGTTTATGCATGGCGGCTTTGGTCATATTTTCTTTAATATGTTTGCCTTAGTGATGTTTGGATCTGTAATAGAAAGAATATTGGGGCCAAAACGCTTTTTAAATTATTATATCATTTGTGGATTAGGAGCTTTGATACTACAATACGGAATTCAGGCCTTCGAAGTATACAATATTGCAGGAACCATCCAGGCCTCCCAATTCTTAAACTTCAATTATACCACTGGCATGGTTTCGACCAACTTGCCAATTACGCAGGAACAATTAGGAACTTTGCTTTCGATTTATGGAACCCCAATGGTTGGGGCTTCGGGAGCAATCTATGGGTTATTATTAGCATATGGTTTCTTATTCCCTAATGCAGAATTGATGTTGATCTTTTTGCCAATCCCAATTAAAGCGAAATATTTTATTCCGATTTTAATTGTTATTGAATTGTTTTTAGGCTTCTCCAACACGGGGGGATCCATTGCCCATTTAGCACACGTTGGGGGTGCATTATTTGGGTTTATCCTGTTAAAAATGTGGGGTATTAAACGAACAAATTATTATTAAGATTGTATCCTAGAATATGAAAAAGGAAAATGGAATAAAGATGTTCTTAAGGACAACCTATCAAACAGGTTCTCCTATTCCTTATATTCTATCCATTCAAATCTTTTTATTTATAATCATCCATATTGCGGATTTATTAGTAGACCTTGAGGTTATTAAATTTCCGCTTTATGATTGGATGCTGACCAACCTTACCCTACCCAATAATTTTTCGGATTTTATTGTCAGGCCCTGGACTTTGATAACCTATCCATTTGTATATATAGGTTTATTCAATTTTGTATTTGATTGCCTTTGGTTATATTGGATGGGTAGCACCTTTTTAAATTTTTTAAACAAAAGACAATTTCTGACGGTCTTTTTGGGTGCATTTGTAATATCAGGAATTAGCTTTTTGGCATTATCCGAATTGAATTTTTTGGCTGTAGGTCCGATTCCCTATTTATTTTCTAACTCCATGGGTTTAGCTGCCGTGGTGGCAAGCTTATTGGTTTTGATTCCCAAGATGGAAATCAGGTTATTTCTATTTGGGATCGTCAAATTTCGGACAATAGCAATCATATTCTTTGCGCTGCAATTGTTGTTTTATGTATTTGCCAACCGGGCAGCTGCTGCAGCCTTCCCATTGGCCATCTTGTGGGGTATAACATTTATGTATCAATTACAAGCTGGAAGAGACTTGAGCAAGCTATTTGTATTCAGCCCGAAAAAGAAGCTCCGTGTGGTCCATACGGTCAAGAAAGCACCTACTTATAAAAGCTATAAAGGGGATTTACCAAATCAAGAGGTAATCGATGAAATTTTGGATAAAATTTCTCAAAATGGTTATGAAAGTCTATCTTCACGGGAAAAAGAAATCCTGTTTAGGGTAAGTAGAGAAGAGCAAGAATAATGTTAATTAAGAAAAAGAATTTAGGTTTTTTTAGCAAGACCGTTATGTTGGCCAACTTGGCGGCCATCGTTGCTCTTTTTTTATGTTATTCTGCCTCTATTATCAATCCGAAATCCTTCTGGCCCATTTCATTTTTAGGCCTAGGCTACCTTCCAATCTTATTGATCAATCTAGGCTTTATCTTTTATTGGATCTTACGCAAACCCAAGTACTCCTTATTTTCTCTAATTGCCATTTTGATTGGTTGGAATCTGATGACCAAACATGTGACCTTCAATAGTGAACAAACACACGCAAGGAATGATTCTTCTTTGCGGGTAATGACCTACAATGTCCATATGTTGGAGCCCGTTGAAAAAACAGACAAACCGGCTAAGGATGAATTCACCGATATTATCAAGGAGGTAGACCCCGATGTGTTATGCCTTCAGGAATTTAGCAGTACCATTAAGGGAAATAAAAAATTCAGCGAAAAGATAAAATCAAAGATAAATTTTGACAGTTATTACTTTGCCCCTTCTCAACAGAATGAATATAATGCGTATGGTCAAGTTATCTTTTCCAAGTTCCCCATCATCAATTCAGGCTTAATCAAGAAGAATGAGTACGGGATCAACCGCATCATCTATGTTGATATCGTAAAGAATGAGGATACGGTTAGGGTTTATAATGTTCATCTTCGCTCCTTTGGGCTACAGAATGAGGACAAGGAATTTATTCAGAACCCAAAAACGAATGATGGTAGTGAGGAAACCAAGACAAAACGTGTTGGTCGCAAGCTAAAATGGGCCTTTGAACAACGTAGTGATCAAGCAGAATCCTTGTTTGCCCATATGCAGGAGACCAAAATCCCTAAGATTGTGATGGGAGATTTTAATGATACGCCCATGTCTTATTCGGTTAATCTAATCGGAAAGGATATGAAAAATGCATTTCAGGAAAGAGGGAATGGTTGGGGTGTGACACATTTTGAACTTCTACCAATTTTACAGATTGATTATATCTTTTGTGAAAAGAATTTCGCGGTCAATAACTATCAAGTTTTGAAAAGAAAGCTTTCAGACCACTATCCTATTTATGCGGATCTCCGCATCAACTAACAATTATCAGGAATTATTTTCACCGAATTGATTGAGGGCAGCCTCAACAAATGCGTCGTATCTATTTTTTACTTTAAAATAGGCTTCTCTCCCAAAATAATATCGTCCTAATAGAGCTTCAATATCACTTTGAATCAAGTCATGCAAATCCCTTTGTTTCCGAGGGGAGATATTCCAACCCAGGTCGGTCAGGTATTTAATAAAGCTATTATATTCTGAATCTGGAAGGTTATAGCCTTGCAAGAAGTTTTCTATGGAGTATGCTGGTAACTTCTTGGTAAAACGACTATACACGAATTGTTCAATAAGGCTGGATTGAACCAAATCTTTATAGAGCAAACTCACTTCATTGGAATCGACAGGAATGATGACATCAGGCACAATTCCACCACCACTGAATAATTTTTTCCCTAATTTGGTCTGATAAGATTGGGCATGCGCATAAGTTGTATCCAAGGACCATAATCCTTTATACATATTTACATAATCATTCATGATGGTCCAATTCGGACTATATTTTCGTTGAATACTACGACCTAGCGGAGTATAATATCTAGCGATACTCAGATTGATGGTCGAACCATCCGAAAAGTCAAACAGTTCTTGTACCGTTGCTTTCCCATAGGTTCTACGACCAATGATCGTTCCCCTATCCCAGTCTTGAACGGCCCCAGATACTACTTCGCTGGCAGAAGCTGTCCTTTCATTAACCAGAATCACCAATTTACCATGATTGTAGCTACCTTTTCCTTCAGATAAGTAGTCTTGTCTGGCTTCATGCGCACCTTCGGTATACACCATCAAGCGTTGGTCAGGAAAGAACTCACTGGCCATTTTTATGGCAATATGGAAATATCCGCCACCATTATCCCTCAAATCTAGAATAAGGCTTTTCGCACCTTGTTTTTTCAGGTCGATAACAGCATTTTTAAATTCTTCCGCTGTTTTTAAGGAGAATCGTCTAATCCGGACAAAGCCAATGCTAGGTTTGATCAGGTAAGCAACATCGAGAGAACTCACATTGATTTGATCACGGATCGCTTTTAAAGGACCTGGCATTTTCATGGAATCTCTTTCTACAATCATTGAAACAGTAGATCCTCTTTTTCCACGCATCAGTTTTTCCACCTCATCTTTGCTAATTGAGGTTCCTGAAACATCTCTTTTACCAATTTTCAGGATTCGGTCACCCACTTTAAAGCCGGCTTTATCGGCAGGACCATTAGTGATAACGCCAACGACAAGAAGTGTATCGTTCAGGCTAAAGTATTCCATTCCAATACCTTCAAAGGTACCTTCCAATACTTCGGTTTGACTTTTGGATTCGTTTGGGCTCAAAAAAGTAGAATACGGGTCAAGGTGAGAAATAATATGGTTAATAGCTCCATTTTGGACAGAGTCCATATTGATACTATCCACATATCTATTTGAGATCAAGTCGACGACCTGTTGGATTTTATAGGAATTATCCGACAAACCAATAGGCACCAAGGATCCTCCGGTATTGAATCCTGTTTGGTCAGAATAGTTCTGTCCGAGGATTAATCCCAAAAGAAGCGTGGCAGCATACGTTGCTGCGACAAAAATATTTCGTTTTCTACCTTTTTGCATTTACGGTCTGGTCCGCAAAATTAATGAATAACCAATTGTTTAAAAGAAATTTATAATAAATATTTTATAACAATTAACAGTCCAAAAGAGCGGGTCAAGGGTAATAATTCCGCAATTTTCAATAATTTTACAGTTAGATGCATGAATTAGAACCATATTACAACTGGCGAGACTATTATATCGCCTCGGAAGATGAACGGAGTCCATTTTTTGGAACCATCTACAGTGAGTTTGAATACGATAAAAAGATCTATAATTATCTGCTTCATCCACAATGGGACTACTTTGGATCGCAGACCCTTTATTTGAAAATTATCTATGCAGATTATGATAAGGGTTATTGTATTATTGAATTTATTGGGGAATGGAACGATGCCATTTATAATGACATCATGGTCCTGAAGAGGGAGCTGATTGACTTATTGATTGATGAGGGAATCAATAAATTCATCTTGATTGGCGAGAATATTTTAAATTTCCATTCCTCTGATGACTCTTATTATGAGGAGTGGTTTCATGATATAGAAGATGGCTGGATTGCTGGCATTAACTTTCGGGACCATGTTGTGAAAGAATTCCAGGACAATCATATTGACTATTATATCAATTTTGGAGAGTATCTGAATAATTTTCCTTGGCGAACCCTAAAGCCCAAACAAGTTTATCATCATATTGAAGAACACCTTCAACGAAGACTGTCTTAATTTATTAATTATTGCAGCATCCTTCCGTAGGATTAATGCAATAATTCCATCTAATTTCAGATAGGGATGGAAAAGATTTGCTTATCATAGGCAACAGTCCTAAATTTGCCTATCACAAAATTTGTAATTATGTCATTCAGAATAGAAAAAGATACTATGGGTGAAGTTCAGGTACCAGCAGATAAATACTGGGGTGCACAGACTGAACGTTCAAGAAACAACTTTAAAATTGGTCCGGCAGCATCTATGCCACATGAAATCGTTGAAGGCTTTGCTTATTTGAAGAAAGCAGCTGCTTATGCGAACTGTGAATTAGGTGTTTTATCACAAGAGAAACGCGATGCTATTGCAGCAGTTTGCGATGAGATCTTAGCGGGAAAGCTTGATGATCAATTTCCATTGGTAATCTGGCAAACAGGTTCAGGAACGCAATCCAACATGAATGTTAATGAGGTTGTAGCCAACCGTGCACAGGTATTGGCTGGTGGCAAGATTGGAGAAGGAGAACCTGTGTTGAAAGCAAATGATGATGTAAACAAATCACAATCTTCCAATGATACATTCCCTACAGGAATGCATATTGCAGCTTACAAAGCTGTTGTTGAGGTGACTATCCCTGGGGTAGAGAAATTACGTGATACTTTGAAGAAAAAATCTGAGGAGTTCATGAATGTAGTAAAGATTGGACGTACTCACTTAATGGATGCGACACCACTTACTTTAGGTCAGGAATTATCAGGATATGTGGCACAATTGAACTATGGTATCAAAGCTGTAAAAAACACGTTGGCCCATCTTTCAGAATTAGCATTAGGCGGTACAGCAGTAGGTACTGGATTAAATACTCCGAAAGGATATGATGTATTAGTTGCTAAATATATTGCTGAATTTACAGGATTGCCATTTGTAACTGCAGAGAATAAATTTGAGGCATTAGCGGCTCACGATGCGATTGTTGAGACTCATGGCGCATTAAAGCAATTGGCAGTTTCCTTGAATAAAATTGCAAATGACATCCGTATGTTGGCTTCAGGACCACGTTCTGGTATTGGAGAGATTTTGATTCCTGAAAATGAGCCAGGTTCATCGATCATGCCAGGGAAAGTAAACCCAACACAATGTGAAGCATTAACAATGGTTGCTGCTCAGGTCATGGGGAATGATGTTGCTATTACGATAGGTGGTACCCAAGGACACTACGAATTAAATGTATTCAAACCAGTGATGGCGGCAAACTTCTTACAATCTGCAAGATTGATTGGAGATGCATGTGTTTCGTTTGAAGAACATTGTGCAATCGGTATTGAGCCAAACTATGATCGTATCAAACAATTAGTTGATAACTCATTAATGTTAGTAACGGCATTAAACACAAAAATTGGATATTACAAGGCTGCAGAGATTGCTCAAACAGCACATAAGACCAATTCAACATTAAAAGAAACCGCTATCAGATTAGGATATGTGACTGCTGAGGAGTTTGACGAATGGGTTAAACCTGAGGAAATGGTTGGTAGCTTAAAATAAGATAGTGAACGAAAAGAATAAAACATATTCTCATTTAAAAGCATGCCTACCGATATTGCTAGGTATGCTTTTTCTTTTACCTGCCTGTCAACGACATTCGGACATGCAAGGCGAAGGTGCGGCATATTTACAAGGGGTTTGGGTTCAGGACAGTATCCCTGGACAGGAACAAATGTTGAACTATACTTTACATAAACTACGATTCATCTGTGATTCAGTTTATGTGGAGATGGATGTTAAGAACTCCGTTCAGAGTATTCCGGACAGTTGTTATCAAGGAGGAAAGTGGAAGGAATACGCGAAGGCGGTATATTCCATACGCGCGGATAGCATGATCGTAGAAGGAGTTTATACCCGAGAAAACGGCAAGCAGAAAATATCAGGTTGTTACAAACATGGCCCTTATGTTCCTAGGTATTTAATCAAATCCAAAAGCAAGGATAGCTTGGTCCTAGAGAACAAATTTGATAGCAGACCTATCGTCCTTCGCAAAGTCATGGACGTGACCTGTGTACCAAAGAAACGTTGGGAATTATAAAATACGAAAAAGCGCCAAGGAAATCCTTGGCGCTTTTTTATGCTTTATATAATTCTTAATTGATCAACCTAGTATCATCAGAAGATTTTAGGATATGATTTTTCAGTTCAGTTTCTGCTTGTAGCAATTCACCTTCAGCAACCTTACGTTTTTCACGACCTTCACGTTGGATACGCAAGACCTCTTCAATGGTTGTAATAATATCGGTATTTGCTTTTTTGATGGTATCCATATCAATAATTCCGCGCTCTGTTTCCTTCGCTACATTAATCGTAGCATCTTTTAGCATTTCAGAATTTCTTTTCAGCAATTCATTGGTTGCATCCGTAATTGCTCTTTGAGCTTCCAATGCACTTTGTGCATGTGCAATCCCCAAAGTCAAGACCATTTGATTTTTCCATAATGGTAGTGTATTCACGATACTGGATTGAATTTTTTCCATCAGTGAACTACTATTGCTTTGGATCATTCTAATTTGAGGCGCTGTTTGCAACACCACCATCCGAGTAAGTTTCAAATCATGAACCTTACGTTCAAAACGAACGACATGTTGTTCCATATCTTTATACTCTTGAACTTTATGTTGGTCGCCAGTTGCTTCAGCCTCTGCCTTCAATGCTGGCAAAGTAGTCGTCAATACCTCTTGTAGCTTCTCCTCTCCTGCCTGAATATGTAAGGAAAGGTCTTTGAAATATTGCTGGTTCTGAACAAAAAGCTTGTCAAAAATATTGACATCCTTCGCCAGGTTTTTATAATGACCTTCTAATTTCAATTCAATCGAATGAATATTCTTTTCAACCGAAGCATACTCCGTGCGCATTCTTCCGATTTTCTTTTTGATATTATCAAAGAAAGGAATTAGCGGTTTTTTATTGACTTTATCATCAAATTCACGGATTTCAGATCTCAAGTTTACTAAAATATCCTCTGCCCCGCCTAAATCTTTTGTACGCACTTGTTTCAGAATCTCATTGGAGAAATTGCTTACATTACTTTGAGCCCCCACACCAAATTGAATAATATCAGTAGTTGAGGTCAGGTTGATTTTATCTTTGTATTGCTTGATTACTTGTTTTTCCTCTTCCGAGAAATTCACTTTCACTTCCGAGGGTTTATTCTGGTTTTGATCGTCATCCAGATTTGTCAAATCTAAATTTGCCATATTATTCTTTTAAAAGGTTTCTACTTTTCAGGGTCTGAATATATACATCAGTTTCTGCGGATACATCCAACATTCCCATTTTAAATTGATTTGTTACTTCTTGTTCTACCGCGACTGCTGCTTGTCGGATTACATCTTCGAGTTTTCTTTTGGACTCATAGGTCACCGAATTATTTAGATTGGCATTTTCCAATTCATCATACTGCATTAATACATTTACAATAGTTGAATGTCTTACCAAGAATTTTTCAGCTTCTCTTTTATCCTTTTTCTCCAATAGTTGAAACAGCCTTAGGATTTTATCAATGTCTTTATGGATGTTATTATTATTAATTTCCTTGCGCCAGTGTAAGAGTCTTTCCACAAAAAGCTGTGGGGTATCAATTGTTGGAGCTGCCAATTCAAGACGTTTTTGAGAATTGACATTAGAAATCCAGTATAAATCGCGGACTTCAGCGAGTTCCAATCGTTGCAAATAAGGTTTCACTTGATTCAAAAGAATTGCATTTCCCACGACATATGATAATACGGAACCACCAAGAGTCAATAGCATCGCCTGACTTAAGGTTCCAAAAAACACGACGAAAGAAACAAGGAGACCGATCTCGATTGCCAATAGCAACCAAGCCGTAACCATCCAAGACCTTACCTTAGCTTTCTTTGCCTGCGACATCATCACCAAAGGGTGTACATGTATCGGCAAAGGAAGAAACATTAAGATGGAGAGAAAAGTCCATACTAATTGTTTAACCTCCCAAGGTCTACTTTTTTTCGTTGCCCAGCCCATTCTATAAATTTAATTATTATTTGTAAAAATACACCAATTCTTATTCCAATGTAAGGATTGCACCTTAGTATTAGGTAATTGGCGTAAAAACGCCTGCCATTACGTCATTTTTGTCGGTGAATGTTCCAAACCAGTTTTGATTAATTTCAATGTTATGGCATAAGGAATCTTCTTTTCCCATCTGGAAATCATCCAAGCGATGAAACTCAGATTGAAAATATCTTTATTCTCGTCAATTTCCAACATAGAATAAACAGTTTGTTGGAAGCTTTGTTGGTAAACTATATCCGGAATAGCGAAATATTTTTCCAGCATAGCTGTAAAATCCAACACACGTTTTTCATTAACCTGCAGTAAATACTGCTTATATCTTCTTTTAAAGGATTTCAATCGCGACAATGCCAGTTCGATATTATCGAATTGGGCATGCAAAATGATTTCCATCAGGTTCTTCCGGATCGTCCATAGCATGCCTAATTTTTTTTCATACCAAGCATCCGAATGTGTCAGTTTCGAAAGCGAACGAATGGCTTTACTATCGTTCAACTGTCCCAAAAACATGGTCTTACTTAACAATAAATCATCAATATCAACTTGGGAACTGTGTTTGGAAAGATTCAGCAAGGCATCATCCACTACCTGGATGGCCCTATCAGCCTGACCAGAAAAGAAAAAATTCAGGCTATACAGCAAGAGGATTCGATTCCAAATAGTCCCTTTATACTGTTTATTCTTTTCCAGCAGTTCTTCCATCTCCTTCAAATACTTTAGACTTTCTTCAAATGCTTTGTTTCGCAAACTGAAATTTGCCAAATAATAAAGGATATGGATGTGATAGAAAATCTGAGATGGTTGAAATAATTTTTGATTTTCAATGAATTTATGGCTTTTCACCAGATACTTTTCGACCAATGAATAATTTTGATTGATTGCAGCATATTCATTGGCAATAAAGAGGATTTGATAAAGCGACTTGTAGTTCATCAGATCCAACATATTAATTTGATACTGTTTAATTGTTTTTTCAATCAACTCCGTGAGGTTAATCACCTTTGCCTTGAGGTGGATTTCATTCAACTCCTTCCTCAGGGCAGCATAAGCAAGTCTTAATTTGGCCTCCCTTTGCATGTGATTCTGATTGATACGAAACTTTTCAGTCAGGTCATCCAAGGATATTTGGGGGTCCAAATGGGAATATTGGAGTTTCAGGAGAAGGATCTCATTCAATAAGCTGAATTGCTCTTGAACTACCGCAACTTTCTCTGCCTTTTCCAGGATTCTAAAACCAATTTTCTCCAAATTATTTTCCAGCAGGTATCTGGCGACCACAAAGTTTCTCAATATATCATAAGAAGCATCGGTACTACTTTCAAAAGTCTTTTGGGAAAGAAAAAGTAAGAGGTTATCATGCAATCTTTTCCTTAAAGCATGGTAAGCATCTTTATTTTTGGAGTTTTTATATAAGGAATTTATTGATTTTATATCGTCAGTTTCTAGCAAATTGAACAATTTGATGTTCTTCACATCATTTCGTTTATTTTTTTTGGAAAGGAATAGCTTAAAATCACTTTTATCTTGATCATTAAGCAGTTTTATCAATTCACTTATGGAATCCATAGGACCTATATTTTATCAATTACCAATATAAATTTACATTTTATATCATCAGTATTCAACATTTTTTGGGTTTGCTGGCTAGATTTTCTGAGCGACCTTTGGTTTAGTATTAATCATTAAAACAAAAAAATATGGAACCGCTAAATAAAAAAACCGAGGAGATTCTAACTCCAGTAAAACAAAATGAAGAAAACAAGAATTCATTCAAACCTACTGCGGCCTTTGTAGGCGCATCATGGATCGCCTTGTTAACAGGTATCGTAGGCTATTGTGTTGGTTTATGGAATGCCAGCATGGAGCTCAATGAAAAAGGATATTACTTTGTCATCCTCTTATTTGGACTGTTTGCAGTAATATCAGTTCAAAAAAGCGTTCGAGATCGAGCAGAAGGCTTGGCAGTCACTGAACTCTATTATGGTATCAGCTGGTTTGCCAGTATGGCATCCATCATTTTATTGATCATCGGACTTTGGAATGCTGATTTATTTCTAAGTGAAAAAGGGTTTTACGGTATGTCATTTATACTAAGCGTTTTCTCTGCAATTGCCGTGCAGAAAAACACCCGTGACGCTAAATTATTTAAGGAAGAAAACATATAACTTAGCGGTTACCCTGCAGTGCTCTCTAAATTTTGGGCCTGCAGGGATTTTTGCTAATTTATTCTCTCGTGAAAAACATCTTAAATCATTTCGCATGAAAGATCTAGAAAGAAAAGACCTTGAATTGCTATCGATTCATTCGGATATCAACGAAAAAGAACTTCAGCAATCCTTGGAAGAATATATCTATCCTAATCAAGATATTTGGGCAAAATTTATTCAGATTACCCTCTTGACATTAGGAGTTGGATTTATGGCTGCGGGGATCGTATTTTTCTTTGCCTACAACTGGGACAACCTGGACAAATTTGTCAAGCTAGGTATCGTCCAAGGTTTAGTAGTACTCGCAACAGTCCTAAGTTTAACTTTAAAGACCAATAAATTATTCAAGGACATTATTTTAACGGCAGCTTCTTTGCTCGTCGGGGTTATGTTTGCCGTATTCGGACAAGTCTATCAAACAGGCGCCAATGCCTATGATTTTTTCCTGGCATGGACGATTTTTATCAGTTTATGGGTTTGGATTTCCAAGTTTCCACCTTTGTGGCTCCTCTACCTTGGTTTATGGAACTTAACTATTTTCCTATACTATGAGCAAGTGGTTCGACATTGGGACTTTATTTATTTGAGTTCAGGTTTGTTTATCCTGAACGCAGCATTTCTTTTGGCTTGTATTTGGATCAATGAAAAAGGAAAATGGAAGGTACCTACTTATTTCACTAACATAATTGCATTAGGGGCTGCTGTTTGGTCCATATTTAGTAATATCAATTGGATCTTTGATGAACAATATCAGGATATGCCAATTATTCTTTCTTCTACCCTCCTATTTTATGGTTTAGGGCTTTGGTATGGATACCAGCGACGGAATCTATTTTATTTGGGTGTGATTCCATTCAGTATGATTATCATTATTGTGGGCGGATTATTAAGAATTAACGAAGAAGGATCCATGTTTTTAGCAGTCAGTTTATTTATTGTGGTCTCCGTCAGTCTTGTGATCTGGAACCTTGTCAAAATGCAAAGGAGGTACAAACATGGAAAATAACTTTCATGAAACAATTCAGTCTGTTCAAACGAACATAGGTAGGGAACTACAAGTAGATCAAGTAGCTCTAAAAAAGGATTATTTTAATGATCGCCAAGAACAATCGATGACCATAAAGGTATTATCGATTCTCGGAGGGATCTTAGCTTCTGTAGCATTTGTTGGATTTATTTTCATCACGAAACTCAATTCTAATTCAATCTTTATGTCGATCCTGTCGGGGTTATTTTTTGTAGGCTCCATCGCGATGAATAAAAGATTTGATAAGGTAATTTTGGATACCATTTCAGTTTGTATGTACTTGTTGAGTTTTGCTTCATTAGGTATTGTCTTTGATGAATTGAATAGATCTTCGACTATACCTTATTTCTGTTTTTTAGGATTAGCATTGCTCACCATTCTAATCAGTAGAAGCTACATCTTAACTTTTGTTGCGACATTAATTACAACGGGGAGCCTTTTGGCGATATTTTTCACCAAGGAATTAGCAGAACTCAATCATGTTCTTTTAGTTTCCCTTGCTGCCATCATTATTTATTTCACTTTCAATGAAGGAAAATTAATGAAGATCAAAAGTCTTCAGGGCAAAAGATACTTAGCCTTGCGCACTGGACTTGTGTTTTCATTTATGATCTGTCTTTACTATACCAGTGAGCCGACCTTTATTATTGACTCATGGTTAATTGATTGGATTACTTCTGGCATATTCATAGGAATGATCCTTTGGTTAATCAATTGTTTATTAAATCGCTTTCTATGTGAAGAAAGCGGTAAAAAGATTTTCATCTTTTTGCTGATCCTAATCTGCCTGGGATTTACGGCCATGAATCCAGCGATATCAGGATCGCTATTCTTGCTTTTGATTAGTTTCAAGGTGAATTATAAAACTGGAATTTCCCTAGGGGTGCTTGCATTTATATACTTCATTGGTCTATTTTATTATGACCTTGATTTAAGCTTATTAAAGAAATCCATTGCGATGTTTGTATCCGGAGTTTTCTTTTTGCTTTTGTATTTCGTGATCTTCAAAAAATCAAATTCCCATGAAAAAGTTTAGTATAGTCATTATCGTTATTAACCTGATTGGGTTATTGATATATTTCAATTACAGTATCCGTCAAAAGGAAAGAATCTTAAAGGATGGCACCTTGGTTTTATTGGATTTAGCACCAGTGGATCCACGCTCATTGATGCAAGGAGATTATATGAACCTCTCCTACCAGATTGCTCAAAACTTTCCTGTGGATAGCATTCCCAAGCGAGGATTTATTGTTTTGACCTTGGATAAAAACCACGTGGGGCATCCTGTTCGTTACCAACAACATCGAGAGCCAATAAATTCTGGGGAGTTCTTAATTGAATATACCAGTCCCAATAGTTGGCAACTTAATATTGGAGCTGAATCTTTCTTTTTTGAGGAAGGAACCGGAGAACGCTATGAGAAAGCGAAATATGGAGGCTTGAAGATTGATGAGCACGGAAATAGCCTGTTGATTGGATTGTATGATGGGGAGCGGAAAGAGATTTAGAAGGGAGATGTGAGATATGAGATGTGAGATGTGAGATAGAAAGCGGGGCGGCATGTTTGTAGAAAGGGTGATATGTGATCGTTCAGCCCAAGAGGGGCGACATATTTGTAGAAAGGTTGATATGAGAGCGTTCAGCCCCAGAGGGGCGGCATATTTGTAGGAACCCCAGAGGGGTTCAATATTAGTAACCCGAAGGTAGAAAACAAAGAGCCCTGCCCCAAAACTGCAATCGCTTTAGCGATTGCAGTTTTGGGGCAGGGCTTATTTCATTTTACATTCCTTTCTACTAACATTAAACTCCTCTGGAGTTTCTTGCACCGCTGACGAAGATCAAACCCCGTAGGGGTGACATATTTGTAGCAAGAAGCATTTTCTAACGTTCAGCCCCAGCGGGGCAGCATATTTGTAGCAAGGTTGATTTGAAAGCGTTCAGCCCCAGCGGGGCGGAATATTTGTTTTATTCACCTTGCCAAAAAAAATAGATTCCTCATCTTCGATTCGGAATGACAATCTCATTACATTTGGGTTGTGGGGGAAAAAGATTCTTCGGCGTTGCCGAAGAATCTTTTTCCCCCACAACCCCCATACAAATTTGCTGTCATTCTGAGCGCAGCGAAGAATCTATTTTTAACCAGCCATGCGTAGGGCCATATCGCATACGCCCTTTAATGCACATCCATCCATAAATGATCAAACCCTGTAGGGGTGACATATTTGTAGCAAGAAGCATTTTCTAACGTTCAGCCCCAGCGGGGCGACATATTTGTAGCAAGGGTGATATGAAAGCGTTCAGCCCCAGCGGGGCGGCATATTTGTAGAAAGGTTGATATGAGAGCGTTCAGCCCCAGCGGGGCAGCATATTTGTAGCAAGGTTGATATGTGCGAGCCAGCCCCAGAGGGGCGGCACGTTTGTAGCAAGGTTGATATGTGCGAGCCAGCCCCAGAGGGGCGGCATATTTGTAGAAAGGGATGTGCGAGGGGCAGTCATAAAAAAAGGGTTTCAAAATGAAACCCTTTTTTTATGACTAGAATGGTAAATCGTCATCATCGGATGAGTTTGCTGATATATCGACTGGCGGCATATCTGCATAACCTGGTGCTGGAGCTGCTTGAGCAGTATTTGCTACTTTTGTTACTCTCCACGCCACAAGGGAGTTAAAATAAGTTGTTACACCATCTTTATTCGTCCACGGACGACCACGAAGGTTGAATGAAACTTCTACTTCATCACCAACTGCTAAATTATCAAAAATAGTCACGCGGTCTTGAGTTGCTTCAAAACGAATATACTCTACAAATTGTGGGTTTTCAGCATAGGCAACGATCAAATCTCTCTTTTTGAAAGTATCAGTTACATTTTGTGTCGCCCCTATTTCATGAACTTTTCCTCTTATTTCCATAACTTATCTATTAAACCGTAAAATTAAACATTTTTTGCTAAGAGAATAAGTAACTTTGCACAAATATGGCAGAAGTTTTCAACAAACAGAATAAGGTAATCGTTACATGCAACCGTCGGTTGTCACCTTATTTGGAACAAGAGATCCGCGAATTAGGATTTGATATCAAGCGTGCATTTAATACAGGTGTAGAACTACAAGCCTCTGTAAATGAATGCATCAAGTTAAACTTAAACTTACGTATTGCGAGTCAGGTTTTATATGAATTAAAATCATTTAAGGCTCGGAATGCTGATGAATTATATAAGCAATTACTGGGTATTGCCTGGGAAGATTTGATTCCGATCGATGGTTATTTTTCAGTAACATCGAATGTACATAATGAGACGATTACCACGCCTTTATTTGCGAATGTAAAAGTTAAGGATGCGATTGTAGATCGTATAAAGGACAAGAAAGGAATGCGTCCGAATTCAGGTCCGGATTTAAATCGTGCGGTGATCCATCTGCATTGGATTGATGAGCGTGCGGAGATTTTCCTGGACACCTCTGGGGAAACTTTGGCCAAACATGGCTATAGAAAACATCCTGGGAAAGCGCCAATGTTGGAAGCATTAGCATCTGCCACCATTATGGCGACCCAATGGGATGGCAAGAGTCCATTTATTAATCCGATGTGTGGTTCAGGAACTTTGGCAATCGAGGCTGCCCTGATGTGTCAAAACCGGAAACCAGGATTGCAAAGGATGAACTATTCTTTTATGCACTTTATAGGCTATAATGAAGAGGTCTTCTTTGAGGAGCGCCGAATATTAAAGGATATTACCGACAAAACAAATCTACCTCATATCATAGCATCAGATATCTCTGGGGATGCCGTTGAGATTGCAAGGTTGAACGCACGTACTGCTGGAGTAGAACATTTAATCGAGTTTGAGACCTGTGATTTTGCCGAAACCACTGTTCCGGAAGGCGATGGCGTAATTATGTTTAACCCAGAGTATGGAGAACGCCTAGGAACTCACAGCAAATTGGAGATTACCTATTCCCGCATTGGAGACTTCATGAAGAAAGATTGTAAAGGATATCGCGGCTATATCTTTACAGGGAATCCGGACCTAGCGAAGAAAATTGGATTACGCGCTTCTAGAAGGTTTGAGTTCTTCAATGGGAAGTTGGATTGTAGGTTATTGCAATATGAGTTATATGATGGGTCAAAAGACAAATAAGCAGGAAGAACAAATCCAACAGACTGCGGCTTTTGTAGAAGAAAGATTGAAGGATGCAGAATCAGGTCATGATTGGTGGCATATTCTTCGCGTTTGGAATAACACCAAGTTGATTCTTCAGGAAGAGGAAGGTGACGCATTTGTTTGTGAGCTTACAGCCCTATTGCATGATATTGCTGACAGCAAATTTCATGGCGGCGATGAGAGCATAGGCCCTAAGGTTGCTGCAGAATTCTTAACGAGTATTGCAGTAGACCCGGAAGTCATATCTCATGTTCAAAAAATTATTTTGAACATGTCCTTTAAAGCGTCCTTAGGCGAGTTGACTTTTCATTCCAAGGAATTGGAAATTGTTCAGGATGCGGACCGATTAGATGCGATTGGGGCAATAGGAGTTGCACGAGCCTTTAATTATGGGGGCTATAAAAACCGAGAAATCTATAATCCAGAGATTCCATTCGTAGAGAATCAAAGTAAGGAAGCTTACAAAAACACCACTGCTCCTACCATCAACCATTTCTATGAGAAGCTGTTATTATTAAAAGATAAAATGAATAGTAAGACCGCTCAAAAAATTGCTGCTGGACGCCATCAATTTATGGAGTCTTTTTTGCAACAATTTTATGGAGAATGGAATGGGGAGCGATAAATTAATAATATCTTAATATTATTTGGGTAAATTGGGGACATGTTTCACAAAAACATGTTCTCAATGAAAAACAACCGACTAATTCCAATTAGTTTATTCTGCCTATTCTTCCTTCCAAACTTAGTCTTTTCGCAAGACCAGGATTCCCTTCAAATTGTACAAGCCAAGTGGAACAGCAAAGTAGTTAAAAAGGGAGTAACCACGCATCAGGGACATTTCGAAAATCTATTTAATTCTGTTCAAGAAATCAATTGGGTAGAAATTGATTTGAAAAAATACCGCAAAGACATTCATATTGCTGCAGAGGCCAATAAATTATTAACCACATCGGATTTTGCAGAACAAAACCAAGCCTTAGTTGCGATCAATGCTTCCTTTTTTGATATGAAAAATGGAGGCTCGGTAGATTACCTTAAGGTTGACCATCAGGTCATGAGCACAGCAAAAGAAAAACCTAATTCCCGAGCGAATGCAGCATTTAGTATTTCAAAAAAGAAGGTAAGTATATTAGAGAATACACCTGAACATGTAGAAAATTCCAATGCGCATTCCATATTGGTTGCAGGCCCCTTGTTGCTGAAAGACCACTCCTATTATGAGTTGGCAAAAAACGCTTTCAATGATAACCGTCATCCACGTACCGCAGTTGCCATCAGCAGCAAGCATAAATTGATTTTCATGGTGGTCGATGGAAGAAGTAATCAAGCCAACGGGATGAATTTGAAGGAATTGAGCCAGGTATTGAAATGGATTGGTGCGAAAGATGCGATGAACCTAGATGGAGGGGGCAGTAGCACCCTTTATGTAAAAGATGGTAGTTCCAATTCAATCATAAACTATCCATCAGACAACAAGAAATTTGACCATGAAGGTCAGCGATCTGTTGCAAATATTATATATTTAAAATAATAAGAATCAAATAAAATGAAAAAACAGGTATTATTAATAGCATTTACAATGATGATTCATGCAGGATTATTTGCTCAAACTTCCATTATTGCGCACCGTGGTGCATGGAAGAACAGCAAGGTTCCACAAAACTCAATTGCATCTTTAGATTCAGCAATTTCACAAGGAGTTTGGGGGAGTGAGTTTGATGTTCATCTAACGAAAGATGATATATTAGTAGTAAATCACGATCATGATTTTCATGGATTAGAAATTGAGGAATTAACGTATCAGGAGTTATTGGCGAAGAAACACGATAATGGTGAGTCAATTCCTACGGTGGAGGAATATTTGAAAGCAGGCCTAAAACAAAAAGGCACCAAGTTAATTTATGAACTTAAGACCAGTAAATTAGGAAAAGAGAGAACTTTGAAAACTGTGGAGCTTTCCTTAGCCATGGTCAAAAAACTAAAAGCAGAGAAATTGGTTGAGTTTATAGCCTTTGATTGGGATGCCTGTTTAAAATTCAGGGAATTGGACAAGAAGGTCAAAGTTCACTATTTGAATGGCGACAAATCTCCGGCAGAGGTAAAGGCTGCGAAATTATCAGGAGTTGATTATCACTTTAGTATTTTCCAAAAGAATCCATCGTTAATCCAAGAATTTAAGGCTTTAAAGTTAAAAACGAATGCTTGGACAGTGAATAAGGAAGAAGACATGAAATTCTTGATTGATCAAAAGATTGACTTTATCACGACCGATGAGCCAGAATTATTAAAAACAGTATTGAAAAAATAATATGAAGAAACTACTAGTCAGTTTAAGTTTAATATTATGCATGGGACTAAGCTATGCTCAAAAGATGAATGTAGCGACCTTTAATATCCGTATGAAAACCAATAGTGATGTTGGTAATCTATGGGCGGATCGTTATACCCATTTAACGGATTTAATCAAATACCATGAATTTGAGATATTCGGAGTTCAGGAGGCCTTTAAGGAGCAGTTGAATGATATGTCTTCGAAGTTGGTTGATTTCAAATATATTGGAGTGGGTCGGGATGATGGCGCAGATAAGGGTGAGCATTCAGCTATTTTTTATGACACTAAGCGATTTGAGGTGAGCAAGAATGGTACATTTTGGTTATCCCCTACGGATACTGAGAAGCCAAATAAAGGTTGGGATGCAGCTTTACCAAGAATTTGTACTTGGGGTATTTTTAAGGATAAGTCCAATGGAAAGAAATTTATCTTTATGAATACACATTTTGACCATATTGGAGTTGAGGCCCGTCGTGAGAGTGCTAAGTTGATTTTGGCCAAGGCCAAGGAATTTGCAAAGGATCTTCCACTGATTTTAACAGGAGATTTTAACATTGATGAGACCAATGAAGCCTACTTTACTTTAGCAAAGAGCGGTGTTGTGCAGGATGTTTATGATTTGGCAAAGATTAAATATGAGCCAAATTCATCTTTCAATGGCTGGGGCAAATCCTTAGTAGAAAAGGCAAGGATTGATCATATCTTTATCACCAAACCCTTTAAGGTTAGGAAATATGGAATTTTAACGGATACCTACATGGGTAAATTCCCATCAGATCATTTTCCGGTATTAGCAGAATTGAGCTGGAAATAACGATATCATACACAAGGTTAAAAAAAATGCCCCTTCAAAAATGAAGGGGCATTTTTTTATATTTCGATTGATCCTTATTGTGGAGTATTAAAGAAGAAATAGTTTACCAAGCTGGAAGTAGAAGAGAACTCCAGACGATCCACTTTATCAGTAACTTTTAAAACATTGGCGGAATATTGCTGAGTTAATAAATTGGAAGAAATCAAATAATTTTTTCCTTTATAAATTGCATATATGGCATAGGCATTATCTTTTGCATAAGGATCTTTAAAGAAGTTTGCCGGTGTTGGCACTTTGGCGTCTGAAAAGTCCAGTGTACTCTTAGTAAAGTCAACATTTGGATTCGTTCCTCTAAGGACCGGTTTACTTTCATACAAAAGTTTTCCATTGTATGTCATTGACTTTTCATCAAATTTATTTATCGGAGGTACAAATTCATATATTCTTAAGAAGAAACCTTCGATTTCTCTTTCATCACCTTGTTTTAAGGAAGGAACAAAATACACCGGATACAAGGTTTCGATTTCGGCTTTAAATATATAAGTATCAAATACCTCTACGTTCCAGCTTTGAAGATGTTCTTTTTGGTCGGCGCCTTTATATCGCAGTTTGATGGTATATTTTCCGGGTTTATCATAAGCATAGGAAAAATTCTCATCTCGGAATTTCTTTCCATTTCCAAAATCCCATTCAAAGAAATAATAATCCAATGTTTTGGCCTGGCCATAAATAGGATAATTTGTTGGAATTTTCATTCCATCAACCAATTCTTTATCCTTAACCTTTATTTCGGATTTAAATTCACCGGGTGCAACTGGCAATAGGTCTTTATTTTCACAAGAGGTTAGCACGAATTGAAATGCAATCAACAGATAAAACAACTTTTTCATGAGCTATAAATGTTAAACAGAAAATAATAATTAGTCATAATTAGAGTTTGATTTCTAACTGTGGTTAAATTTACAAAATAAGCACAGGTATTTAATGTAGAAATAAATTATTTCACATTAAATTAACATTAAATCAGTTATGGTCGTTTGAACAATTACTTAAATGAAATTCTTAATTTTGATTTATGAAACAAATCAAAAGCATAGTCCTAGTTGGTTTAATTGGTTCCAGCTTATTTTTCAGCAGTTGTGAAACCTTAAATCAAGCCGGAATCACCCTTCCGCCGCAAGGGACAGGGACGACGGGGAGCAATACTGGTGGTTCAGGAACTAGTCAATCTAGCTCTGGAACCATTACCCAAGCAGAAGCCAATACAGGGATTAAACAAGCCTTGAATAATGGACTTCAAGAAAGTATCAAAACGCTTTCGGTAAAAAATGGTTTTTTAGGGGATGCAGCGGTCAAGATTTTGATGCCCGAAGAAGCAAAGAAGGTGGAATCAGCTTTACGAGCGGTAGGCATGAATAAATTATGTGATCAATTTATTGCCAGCATGAACCATGCTGCAGAATCTGCTGTTAAAGAAGCATCATCAGTATTTATCAATTCATTATCCAGAATGACGGTTAATGATGCTTTCAATATTTTATTGAGTGGTCAGCAGGATGCGGCAACCAATTTTTTCAAGAGATCTACTTCGGCAGAACTGACGACTAAATTTAGTCCAATCATTCAAACTGCGATGGGGAAAAACAATGTTTCAACTTATTGGAATCAATTAACCACAGCTTATAACAACTTACCATTAGGCAATAAAATTGAAACTGACCTAACGGCCTATGTTACTCAAAAGGCCATTGATGGGTTATTTGTAAAGGTTGCGGATCAAGAGCTTAAAATTCGTAAAAATATTGGTGGTGCTCGTAATTCAGGCATCTTGGACAAGGTATTTGGCTGGGTTGACAAACAGTAGACCGCAACGAGATGAGGGATGAGTGCGATACGGTAAAAATTTTCAATTAGAATATAACGGCCATTTATTACGAATAAATGGCTGTCTTTTTTAGGGGATGCGAGTAATTAATTTGTAGTTTTGTCGGATGGAAATTAATCAAATACAAGATTTTCAGGTAGCTGAGAATTTTATAAAATATGTTCAGGTTGATACCCAATCTGATGTACAATCTAGCACCGTACCATCCACAGAGAAGCAAAAGGATTTGAGTAGAATTTTGGTTGAAGAATTGAAGTCTATTGGTATTGCGGATGCACATCTAGATGATCTAGGTTATGTTTATGCCACAATTCCTTCCAATACGGACAAACAAGTTCCTGTTATTTGTTTCTGTTCTCATGTGGATACTTCGCCAGATTCATCTGGGTCTAATGTTAAGCCCATTGTTCATCAGAATTACCAAGGTCAGGATTTGATTCTTCCAGATGATTCCAAGATCGTAATTCGGATGTCTGAGCATCCGGATCTTAAAGAGCAGATCGGAAATGACATCGTAACGGCTAGTGGGAAGACCTTGTTAGGTGCAGATGATAAAGCTGGGGTTGCTGAAATCATGGATGCTGCTCGTATTTTAATGAGTAATCCTGAGATTAAGCATGGCGATATTAAGATTTTATTTACTCCGGATGAGGAGATCGGCCGCGGTGTAGACCATGTAGATATACAGAAATTAGGGGCCACCTATGCTTATACAATGGATGGGGAACGTGCAGGAACGATTGAAGATGAGACTTTTTCTGCGGATGGCGTAAAGATCAAAATTGATGGAATCTCTATTCACCCAGGCTATGCAAAGGGAAAAATGATCAATGCCATCAAAGTAGCTTCTGATATTATCGAGCATTTACCTAAGGATCGATTATCCCCAGAAACTACCTATGCTAAGGAAGGTTTTGTTCACCCGACGAATATTGAGGGTACAGTAGAGGCAGCGACCTTGAATTTTATTATCCGCGATCATGACACGAAGAAATTGGCGGAGCATGAAGCGGAATTAGAATCGATTGTAAAGACTGTCCTTTCGAAGTATGAGGGTGCAAGCTACACCTTTGAGGTCAGCGAACAATACCGTAATATGAAAGAGATATTGGATCAACATTCAAAAGTAGTTGAGATCGCGATGATGGGTATTGAGCGAGCAGGGATGAAGGTTGAGAAGCGCAGTATCCGTGGCGGAACCGACGGGTCGAGATTATCCTTTATGGGATTACCATGTCCAAACATCTTTGCGGGCGGCCATGCCTTTCATGGCAAGCAAGAATGGGTTTCTATTCAGGATATGCAAAAGGCAGTATTGACCATTTTACACATTTCAGCCCTTTGGGAGGAATTATCATAAAAGTACATTAACAAGAAATTTAGACCATATGCAAGAGAACGAAGTTTTAAAGAACATTCAATACAGAAGAGCGGTATTCCAGGCGAACTACACGGATCAAGAAGTTAGTCGCGAGGACATTATGACTATTTTAGAGGCGGCAAATGCTGCTCCTACGCATAAACGCACACAACCTTGGCGTTTTGTTATTTTTCGCAATGAGGGATTAATCCGCTTAGGGGATGAGTTAGCAAGGATTTATAAGACTGTTACTCCAGCGGAGAAATACACTGAGGTTACAGAGCAGAACATGGCGAAAAAGGCAACCCAATCTAAGGCTGCTTTAGCTATTATTGTGGACTATTCTGGTGATCTACCTGAATGGGAAGAATTAGCAGCGACAGCATGTGCAGTTGAAAACATGTGGTTAGCGAGTGCCTCACTTGGTATTGGTGGGTATTGGGCTACACCGGGATTAATCAATCATATTGGTCCATTCCTAAACTTAAAAGAGAATCAACGTTGTATAGGATTTTTCTATATGGGTCATCATGATTCAGAACCTAGAGAACCTGTTAGGAGTCCAATCGAGGATAAAATCCGTTGGGAAGAATAAAACAAAAGGTCTGAGAAATATCTCAGACCTTTTTACTTCTACCCAATTGTACTCCTTATTCTACAATAATTGAGACTCCCCCCTTTTCACCTTTCCAACTTATTTTTTGCTCAATAAAAGTAGAGATAATCGCATTTAACTCTGAATTGGTCGACTTCAAGAATTGAATATTTTGAGGTTTCCCATCCGACACATTAAAAATTACCTGAACATTTCCTTTTCCATCAATATCTCTTAGTTCAGAATTTAGTTCTTCATTAAATTGTTCCCAACCAACTAAAGGTTCGGCATCCGATTGTTCCAATTTTGAGGATTGCACATGCATATGCTGTTCCATCAAAATAACCTCATTATTTCTTTCAGTTTTATGGTTAGTCATGTATTTGAAGAAGATTAATGAACATGCTACGAGGAACAATACAGCGGCTACCAAAGCGATGGTCAACCTGTGCCAGCTGTAGAATCGTCGTTTTTTATCTTCAGCTTTCGCGGCAATTTTTTTAGCCAAGCGTTGTTGAAGAATACTAAGTTGTTGCGAGTCTACACCTTTTTGTAGTTTGTAGCCATCGATAGCATCTTGTAAGAAAGGATCATTTAAGGCTTCACGTTCCATCTGATACATTTCCTCCTTACTCATGAGTCCCATGACGTAATTGTGAATTCGCGTTAATTGATAATTATTTTCCATTACTTTTTCTCCATACAAATTTTCAGATTTCGGCGTCCATTTTGGATATAACTTTTGACTTTAGCGATGTCATAGCCTGTGATGTCGGCGATATCTTTATAACATTTCTGTTCTAAATAAAACATTCGGATGCATTGTTCCTGTTCGGCATTTAAGCCGGCGATACAGCCTTCAAGTTTTTCAAAATCTTGCTCATTCCATTTTTTTTCATCTTCCAGATTGAGCACTTTTTCAGATTCGAAGAGATTATCCTCGATATCGACTTTGGTGACTTGTTTGTTTTTACGGAGTTGCATCAAACAAAAGTTACGTGCATAGACATATACCCAACTTTTGAAATTATCAACTTCATAAATTCGCAGTTTCTCGATGAGTTCATCAAAAATTTGCATCACTGCATCTTGGCTGTGTTCAGCATCCTGAAGATATTTATAGCATACCCCATAAAGCAAGGACATATAAGGAGCATAGATTTTTCCAAGTGCATCCAGATTTCCTGATTGTTTATAGTATTGCAACAATTGTTTTTCGTCCATGCTATTTTCTCTTCATATATAAGATGAATTCAATTCTCAAATTGCATAAATTATTTCAATAATTTAGATAAAGAGGACACAAAAAAGCCTCGAATGATATATTCGAGGCTAGGATCAAAAAAATACGTTAAAATATCTCTGGATATCACCTATTTATTAACCAAATAAGGTAATTGCGAGGATTAAAGTCACGATAATATTAAATGTTTGAGCAATTAGGAAAGCATATAAAGGTTTTTTATTATCCTGTTTGAAGAGATCTTTAAAATTTGTTTCTAATCCAATAGAGGTAAAAGCCAGTGCAAACCACAGGCCTTGTAAGCTTTTCAGGCTATCTTTGATTTGAGCGGTAGTTTCAGCAGGAACGACAAAGGAGAACATCAAAGAGACGAACACAAAACCCACAACAAATTTCGGGAATCTTTCCCAGATTAATTTCAAGGTAGGTTTATCCTTTTTAGTTTGATCATCGACAGATTTGGAGTAAGTCCAATAAATACTGATAAAGAATGCTGCAATACCTAGAAGTACATTTTGGGAGAACTTGACGATGGTACTAATTTTTAGGGCTTCCTCACCTACTAAAGTTCCCGAAGCTGCTACGGCACCACTCGTATCGATACTTCCCCCCAACCAAGCTCCCGTTACTTCTTGGGATAATCCCATAAGTTCAGCTAGATAAGGCATGAAGATCATCATTGGAACGGCAGTAACCAGGACCAAGGATATTACATAAGATAGTTTTTTATTATCCCCTTCAATCGCACCAGAGGTTGCAATAGCAGCAGAAACACCACATATTGACACCGCACTGGAAAGCATTAAAGACATTTCTTTATCTATTTTCAATTTCTTACAGATCCAGAATGCGAAATACCAGACCGATACAACAACCACCAAGGCTTGTATCAATCCAAGCGAACCAGCTTTCAAGATATCTCCAAAAATTACGGTAGTTCCTAAGAGGACTAATCCAATTTTGACATACATTTCAGTATTTAATGCTTCTTTGAACCAAGCGGGTAATTTGAAGAAATTACTAATGACCAAACCGATTACTAAACTGAATATTACGGCTTCCAGGTTAAAGCTTTTCACCCCTGCATTCCCTGCGAGAACCAGTGCAAACAGGGTTAGAAAATAAACCAAGGGAAATACAACAAGTAAGGCTTTGAGATTTTTACCGAGCAATATTGCACCGATAATCGCTGTCACATATACTAAAATAAACTGAAGTCCCATTGCGCCGAGATTTCCTAGGGATAAAACTTTTGAAGAAAGTTCATTGGTATCAGACCATCCAAAGGATGGAACAGGAGCTACAATTCCGAATAAAGCTAGAGCAATAATCCCAAGACCAAGAATAACAACGACCCAGTCCTCAGAAAGTACAAGTGATTTGGCAGACATAAAATGTTTAAGTTGATGATTTAATTAACTGATTAAATGCGGGCTGAATATAGGGAAAATTAAATTGAAAGCCATTTTTTATCGTTAATAAAGTTGTTACGGGAACAGATTCCAGTAAGAGTACCGGATCCACATTTTTTACGTATGCAGCAATTTTTGCCATAAAAGTTGGCAGGGGTAAACCTATCGAAATTCCGGCTTCCTTTCTCAAAGCCTTCATAAATTCACTATTATTCACAGGATTAGGACTACAAGCATGATAGACTCCTGCCCTATTTTGGGATTGTATGATCCAATCCATTAATCGGACGAAATCTGTTTCATGAATCCAAGAAACCATTTGCTTTCCAGTTCCTACTTTTCCGCCCAATCCCATTTTTGTCAATGGATAGAGTTCAGCAAACATCCCTGATTTCTTACTTAATAAGGGACTCATCCGGAGGATTACCTTTTCGGTTTGCGGAGTTTTGGCCTCGAGAAAGACCTTTTCCCAATCCTGAGCCAGTTGTCCGAGGAAATCATTTGCATATAGATGTGAGGTTTCGTCTTGTAGGCCAGTTTGGCCATTAAAAATAGAAACACCTGAGAAATTGATCCAAAGTTTAACTGGAGATTCTAATTGAGCAATAGCCTCACCCAACAATCTAGTTGGGGTCAACCTAGAACTACGCAACAATTTTTGGTTTTCTTTGGTGAATCTTCGATTGATGGATAATCCACAGAGATTGATCAATACATCGGCATCTTCCAATTTCTTCTGCCATGTATCCAGATTTTCAGCATCCCATAATACAAATTCAATTTTGGGATGAGATTTGACCATTCGTTGCCTACTTAATACAATAATTTCATGGCCTTGTTCCCTAAATAGGCTGATCAATAAGTTACCTAAATTACCTGTTCCACCTGCTAATACGATCTTTGCCATAGTTGAGATTAAATTTTGATATTGTAATGGTCCTTCAATGCAATCCTAGCTGCGTGAAAACCACACATTCCATGTACCCCACCAGCGGGAGGTGTGGAAGAAGAACCGATGTATACATTGGGATTAGAAGTTCGATATGGGGTAAAAGACCTTGTTGGCCTTGTGAATAGTTGAAAAATATCCATTTGACCGGCATTAATATCTCCACCAACATAGTTTGGATTATACTGTTCAAGTTGTTGGCTATTCATGCTGGATCTTGCCAATATGGTATCTTTGAATCCAGGGGCAAATCTTTCGATTTGATTTTCAATAGCAGAAGTACGGTCAGCAAAGGAACCATGCGGAACATGGCAATAAGCCCAACCTGTATGTTTTCCTTCTGGAGCTCTGGAAGAATCAAATCTACTTTGTTGCGCAAATAACACAAAGGGGTTATCAACCAATTTACCATTGAAGGTATCCAACTCCGTTTGTGCGATTTCTTCGAAAGTATTTCCTAAGTGTACTGTTGCTGCCAGCTGGCTTCTTTTGTCTAAAAACGGAGTTGGCTCAGAAAGAGCCCAATCAATCTTAAACACCCCCATTCCATAGCGATATTCCTCAAGTTGCTTTTTATAATTTTCATTCAATTGGAGGCCTTTCAATTTAAGAATCTGTTGCGGGGTCATATCCAGAATGAGAACCTTATGTTTCGGAAGATCTTGCAGGTCTTCAAACCAGTAATTAAGTTGAATTTCACCAGCAAGGGATTCATAATAAGCACCCATTGCATTGGCGATTGCCTGAGATCCACCTTTTGGAATGGGCCAGCCTACTTTGTGTCCAAGAGTTGCCAAAACCAATCCAATAGCTGCAGTTGAGAGTTTGTTAAAGGACATAATTCCATGTGCTGCCATTCCTGCCCATAATGCCTTAGCTTCTACGGTTTGAAATCCTGAGGCGATAGCTTGAGCACTACGTAGTCCTGACAATCCGAATTTTGCCATCAGCAGTGGATGGCTGGGAAATTTCAAGGGTCCAAGAATATCGGTGGAAAGCTGCTCCCAATTTTTAATAAAAGGTTCAAGGAGCGATTGGTATTTATTGAAATCCACTCCTAATTCCTCTTTCATATAATGAATATCCTGATGCAGATTAACAGATTTGCCATTATCGAGTGGTTGAGACACCTGATAATCGGCGAATTCAAATGATAATCCATATTGCTCCAGGGGCAGTGACCGCATAAATGGGGATCCCAGTGCCATGGGATGAATTGCGGAGCAGACATCGTGTTTAAATCCGGGGAGTGTGATTTCCTTGGTTCTCATACCACCTCCTATTGTATCAGCGCCTTCAATCAATAAGGTGCTGAGTCCTTGCTGTTGCATGGTTATGGCTGCTGCCAGCCCATTTGGGCCAGACCCTATAATTATTGCGTCGTAACTTTTCAAATTCCGTGAATGAGACTTAAAGTTAAGCATAAGGTCGCTGAATAGCGAAGGGAAGGGATTAAAAAGAAAAAGCCCCAAAAATGGGGCTTTTACTCATAATCAACCTTAATACTTAGAAACAGTATTTATTTTCTTCTATTAATTTTTTCGCGATTCTTTGGCGAGCATCTTTTAGGTTGAACGGTTGCGCCTTTGTAAAACGACGTAAACCAACCAACATCATATTCAACTCATCCCCTTCAGCGAAAGAATATAGGGCTTCCTTACCAGCAGCATTAACTTTATCAATCGCGCCGTATAAATATACTTTAGCCATGTCTGCTGCGTAGTCTGCATGTTCACCTGGTTGTGTATGCTGTAATTTCTCAGCACGTAACAATACTGATTCAGCCACATATACATAACCGATAATGTCAGCAATATTCATTAATATTTCTTGTTCTTTAGCTAATGACATCATTAGTTTTTGAACCGCAGCACCAGCGATCATCAATCCAGCTTTTTTCAAATTGGCAACAATCTTCTTTTCTGCTGCGAAAGGAGTTTCATCCTCTGGTCCGAAGTCAGGAATAGACATTAACTCGCCCGCTACAGCTTGCGCAGGACCCATTAAATCTAATTCACCTTTCATGGCCCGTTTCAATAGCATATCCACCACCAATAGTCTGTTGACTTCATTGGTTCCTTCAAAAATTCTATTGATACGGGAATCGCGGTAAGCTCTTTCCATTGGAGCTTCTGCGGAGTATCCCATTCCACCATAGATCTGAACACCTTCATCCACGACATAATCCAACATTTCAGAACACCATACTTTGATGATGGCACATTCAATGGCGAATAGTTCCACGGATTTCAATTTAGCTTTCGCTTCATCCATTCCGGAAGCGATTAAAGCTTCATAGGCATCATCAATATTTTGTCCGGCACGGTAAGCTGCGGATTCATTAGCAAAAAGGCGAGTTGCCATTTCCGCTAATTTATAGCGAATAGCTCCGAATTTAGAGATTGGCAAGTTAAACTGTACGCGTTCATTTGCATAATTGATTGCTGTGCTTAAAACAGCACGTGAAGAACCAATTGTTGCGGCGCCAAGTTTTATACGTCCGATATTTAAGATGTTCACTGCTATTTTAAAACCGTTTTCTCTATCAGAAAGCATGTTTTCAACAGGAACTGGGCAATCATTGAAGAAAATCTGACGAGTTGAAGACCCTTTGATTCCTAATTTATGTTCTTCAGGATTCATGGTAATTCCGCCAAAGTCTTTTTCAACGATAAATGCAGTCAGATTTTTATCATCATCAATTTTTGCAAAGACAATAAATACATCTGCAAAGCCCCCATTGGTAATCCACATTTTCTGGCCATTGATCAAGTAATGGGTTCCCTCAGCATTTAATTTTGCAGAGGTACGTCCAGAGTTAGCATCAGATCCAGAGTTCGGTTCAGTTAAACAATAAGCTGCTTTCCATTCACCTGTAGCCAATTTTGGGATATATTTATCTTTTTGGGCATCATTTCCATAGTATAGAATTGGCAATGTTCCGATTCCAGTATGCGCAGACAAGGCCACTGCGAAGGAAAATCCTCCACCTACTGCATCAGCAACCAACATCGAGGTATTGAAATTTTTTCCAAAACCACCATATTGTTCAGGAATAGAAACTCCCAACATGCCTAGTTCACCGGATTTATCCATTAAACTTTGCATCAAGCCTTCTTCCTGGCCATCAATTCTATCGAGTTTATTCAACACCTCTGTATCCAAGAAATCGATACAGGTTTGGCGGATCATTCTAGCTTCCTCATCAAACTCTTCAGGGATGAAGATATCATTGTAATGAGTTTCGCGAATTACAAATTCACCACCTTTAATTGCTTTATTTTTTACTTCTTCGCTCATGATATTCTTTAATATTTAGAATAAGTGAACAAGCACCTTCTTCTGATTTTATATTTTGTTAGTTCAATTTTATCTACAGGAGTTCGAAAATCCCTGCTGCTCCTTGTCCAGTACCCACACACATGGTTACCATTCCGTATTTTTTACCACGACGTTTCAGTTCGTGCAATACTTGTACAGTTAGTTTTGCGCCAGTACATCCTAGTGGGTGTCCCAAAGCAATTGCTCCACCATTCACATTGACTTTTTCTTCATCCAGCCCCAATTCACGAATTACCGCCAAAGATTGAGAAGCGAAAGCTTCATTCAATTCAAACAGGTCGATATCTTCTTGTTTAAGTCCAGCTTGTTTAAGTGCTTTAGGGATGGCATAGATTGGGCCAATACCCATGATTCTTGGTGGTACACCCGCTACTGCATAACTTACCAATTTTGCAATTGGTGTTAGGTTTAGCTCTTTCATTTTCTGTTCCGACATCACCAATACAAATGCTGCTCCATCGGAAGTTTGTGAAGAGTTCCCTGCAGTTACTGAACCTTTGGCATCAAACACTGGCCTCAGTTTAGCCAATGCTTCCAAAGAGGTGTCCGCACGAGGACCTTCATCCGTATCTACAACATATTCTTTTGTAGCCATCTTACCATCCTTGATATAATTATCTTTTATGGTAATAGGCACGATCTCATCTTTGAATTTACCTTCCTTGATTGCTGCTACGGCTTTCTCATTGGATTTTAGGGCAAATTTATCTTGGTCTTCTCTAGAAACGTTGTAATCCTTAGCTACAGCTTCTGCTGTAAGTCCCATTCCCCAATACCAATCGGGGTGGTTTTTAGCGACTACAGGATTAGGTACGATTTTCCATCCACCGAAAGGCATTCCAGACATCACCTCTACTCCACCGGCGATAATGATATCAGCCATTCCAGTTTTAATTTTCGCTACTGCAGTTGCAATAGTTTCCAATCCGGAGGCACAGTAACGGTTTACGGTTAATCCCGGCACCTTATCTGTATCTAATCCCATTAGGGAAATAAAACGACCGACATTTAGTCCTTGCTCTGCTTCAGGCATTGCATTACCAACGATGACGTCGTCAATATCTTCTTTATTTACATTTGGGACTGATGCCATTAAATGTTTAATCACATCCGCCGCCAAGTCATCAGCACGCGTAAATCGGAATCCTCCTCTCGGAGCTTTTCCCACTGCTGAACGAAATCCTGCTACAATGTATGCTTCCATTTTCTAGTATTTAGTAGTTAGTATTTAGTAGTTAGACCTAGACCTGTGACAATTTTTTCTGAAGGACAAAACTCATTTTTTGAACTTCATATATTTTGTTGCTTAATCTGTCTAAATCGCTATCTAATAAATAACCTAAATTTTTTGATATTATTAATTGTGTTTCCAATTCATATGTTGAACCATGGGCAATTGCCAAGAATTGAACAAATGATTTATTGCTGTTTCTTCCAGCTCCTTCAGCAATATTTGAAGGAATTGAAATTGCTGCTCTTTGAATCTGATTAACTAAATTGAACTTCTCTTTATCGGGGAAGTCAGATGTAATTTTATATATATCTGAAACTAATTCAATTGCTTTCATCCAAAGCTTCAACTCTTTATAATTATGCATTTGTATTAAGTATTGGTACTTAAAAAAGGTATTGAACTTTTCATTAAGGAGGTTAACCTGTATTTTACGATATTGTTAACCTTAAATAAAGTAGCTCACCCTGTCTAAATACTAAATACTTAATACTAAATACTAATTTCGCAACGGTTTTCCTGTTGTCAACATTGCTTGAATTCTTTCTAGGGTTTTGCGGGTTGCGCAGAGCTCTAAGAAGGCTTTGCGTTCCATGTCTAGAAGGTATTGCTCGTCGACTTCGGATGGTGCGGAAAGATCTCCACCGCACATTACCCAGCCTAATTTTTCGGAAATTAATTTATCATGTTCGGAGATGTAATGTCCGGCTTCCATTGAGGATGCTCCGACATAGACAATTCCTAATCCTTGATTTCCTAGTACCTTTATATTTTTACGGTGTGCTGGTTGTACATAACCTGCATTTGCCAATTCTAATGCTTTAGCTTTAGCATCTGCCAATAGACGCGCACGATTCATGCTGATTGCGTATTTTCCTTCTTGCAGATAACCTAATTCAAAGGCTTCCACCGCTGAAGTCGATACTTTGGCTTGACCGATGGTCAAGAAACGATCTTTCAAGAAGTTTTGGTCAATTTGATCTGGACGGAAATCATCCGATGCTCGCAACGCAAACTCTTTGGAACCACCTCCACCAGGGATAACACCAACACCAAATTCTACTAATCCCATATAAGTTTCCGCATGGAGCTGCACGAAGTCAGCATGCATGGAGAACTCACAACCACCACCTAATGTCAATTGGAATGGTGCTGCGACTACAGGGATTGCCGAATATCTCAAACGCATCGATGTATCTTGGAACATCTTCACCGCCATGTTCAACTCATCATAATCCTGCTCGACAGCCATCATAAAGATCATTCCGATATTTGCACCTGCAGAGAAGTTCTTACCATCATTGGAAATCACCAATCCGCGGTATTCTTTTTCTGCAAGGTCAATCGCTTTATTCAAACCTTGAATCACATCACCACCAATGGTGTTCATCTTGGTATGGAACTCACAGTTGATAATGCCATCACCTAAATCAATGATGGATACACCAGAGTTTTTCCAGATTGTTTTGGACTCACGAATATGGTCAAGAACGATTAAATCTTCTGTTCCAGGAATTGGTTTATAGGATTTCGAAGCGATGTCATAATAATGACGCACTCCGTTTTCAATTTTATAGAAGCTATCAAAACCGGCCTCCAACATATCTTTTACCCATTGGGCAACTTCACCAGTCTGACCTGGAAGACGTTTTTCTTCGTTTTTGATTTTTTCTAGCGTTTCTTTGACACCAAGGGCATCCCATACCTCGAAAGGACCAATTTCCCAACCGAATCCAGCGCGCATAGCATCATCGATACGGAAGAAATCATCTGTAATTTCAGGGACACGGTTAGAAACATATTCGAACAAAGGATAGTGCATCGCACGGAAAAGCTCTGCGGCTTTATCTGTTCCTTGTTCATATACCTTCATGCGCTTACGAATATCTTCAACAGGCTTCGTTGCTTCCAAGGTTGAAGATTTCACTTTTTGTTGAGGACCATAAGTCAGGTCTTTCAGATTTAAGGAAAGAATTTCGGAGTTTCCTTTATCATCCTTTACCTTTTCATAAAAGCCTTTTTTAGTTTTTTCACCCAACCATTTATTTTCCACCATTTTACTGATGAAAGCTGGCAGGACAAAAACACCTTTGGCTTCATCATCAGGGGCATTTTGTTCAAGACCTTTTGCGACATTAACTAGGGTATCCAAACCTACTACATCCGCAGTACGGAATGTTGCCGATTTAGGGTGTCCCATTGCCGGTCCTGTATATTTGTCGACTTCTTCTACGGTTAGACCAAGTTGTTCCACCAGGTGGGTTACAGCCAACATAGAATAAACTCCGATTCTATTACCGATAAAGGCTGGAGTATCTTTACATAAAACGACTGTTTTACCAAGCATTTTATCACCGTATGCTACTAAGAAATCCACCACTTCTTTTTTGGTGTCTTTAGTAGGGATAATTTCCAATAAAGGCAGGTAGCGCGGAGGATTAAAGAAGTGTGTACCACAGAAATTTTCTTTAAAATCCTGAGATCTACCTTCTTCCATCAGGTGGATTGGAATACCAGAGGTATTGGTTGTTATTAAAGTTCCAGGTTTACGGAATTGTTCAACTTTATCAAAAACAGATTTTTTAATATCCAAGCGTTCCACTACGACTTCGATTACCCAATCAGCCTGAGCGATTTTGCTCATATCATCATCGAAGTTACCTGTTGAAATACGCGTTGCGAAGGATTTGCTATATAAAGGCGCGGGGTTAGATTTAATTGCCGTACCCAAGGATTGGTTCACAATTCTATTACGGACAGCTGGACTTTCCAGGGTTAAGCCTTTGGCTTGCTCTGCGGGCAATAATTCTTTTGGAACAATATCCAAAAGCAACACCTCTAAACCTATATTAGCAAAGTGGCAAGCAATTCGAGAACCCATTACTCCGGATCCCAATACAGCTACTTTTTTAATATTTCTATTCATATCACGTATATTTTCTAATTTTCTATGGTTCTATTTGAATAACAGGAGTGTAATTTGTGGCAACTTCGTTTATTTTCTTTAGGAATTTGACGAGGGTTGCTTTTTCTTTTTCAGAGAAAGAAGTATTGAGATAATCATTAAATTCTCTGACTACATCTTTAGCGATTTTTCTTTTTTCATGACCGAGTTCTGTGAGATACACTTTAACTGAACGTTTGTCGGTATCACTGGTTTCTCTATATATAAAGCCTAGGGTTTCTAAATTGTTTAGGACCCTTGACAAAGAAGTTGTTTTTACGCCGGTAGAATTTGCAATTTGGGAGACGGGCGTTCCATCTCGGTGAATATTGATCAATATATATCCAGCGGCCTGAGTAAAACCGTGTTGTGAGGCAATCACATTATATTTATTGGCAACAGTTTGCCATGCCGTTTTTAAGAAATAGTCAATGGTATTATCTTGGCTCATATTCGGGTCTTCTAACATTTATTATGCAAGCATAACAAATTTAAATTATTGAATTGATAAATCAAACTGTTTTGTGAATTTTTAATAAATAGTTGACACAAATAGATTATTATTCAATAAAAAGGCGGGAGAAATCTCAAAAATAAAATTGTGGAAAACTTTTAAAAACTGACAATCAGCGGATTGCATTCGAAAAATTTGAGGTTATAAACAGTTTTTAGTCTTGCATATTATTATTACATTAACTTTGCATCAAACTAAAATAACATGGCATTAGTAAATATTCCAAGATTAGACTTGACGCACTATACTGAGGGTAGTGCTGAGCTACGAGGGCAATTCGTGGCGGATATAGGTAAGGCATTTAATGAGACTGGATTCGTTACGATTTCGAATCACGGGCTTTCACATGAGCTTATAGATGAGTTATATAAAGTTGTGAAGGAGTTTTTTGATCTTCCTGCAGAGACCAAGGATAAGTATGAATTTCCTGAATTAGCAGGACAAAGAGGCTATACTTCCAAGGGTAAGGAAAAGGCAAAGGATTCAAAAACCCCGGATTTAAAGGAATTTTGGCAAAGAGGCCAGACGATTGTCGGCGAAGAATATTCGAAAGCTGATTTTCCTGACAACCCTCAAGTGAGTGAATTGCCAAGATTTAATGCGGTTACTGCTGAGATCTATAAAAAATTGGAGGATGCAGGACGTAATTTATTGAAGGCAATTGCCACTTATCTAGAGTTACCAGAGGATTATTTTGAGCAATTTGTGATCAATGGAAATTCGATTTTACGTGCTATCCATTATTTCCCGATTGAAAATCCGGATTCCATTCCAGCGGATGCGGTACGAGCGGGAGCACATGAAGACATCAATTTAATTACTTTATTGATAGGCGCAAGTGCTGATGGCCTAGAGGTATTGACAAAAGATGGCGAATGGTTTGCAATCAAAGCCAAAGGTGAAGATATTGTTGTGAATGTAGGTGATATGTTGCAAAGATTGACCAACAATAAATTAAAGTCTACCACGCATAGAGTTGTCAATCCACCAAGGGAGTTAATGAAAACTTCAAGATATTCAGTTCCGTTTTTTCTACATCCGAAATCAAGCATGAGCTTGGCTTCCCTAGATTCATGTATTGATGCAGAACATCCAAAGGCGTATGAAGATTATACTGCCGGAGAATATTTGGATGAACGATTGAGAGAAATCGGTCTTAAGATGTAAAAAGAGAAATGAGTATTGAGATATGAGTATTGAGATAGAAACCGCTCAACCCTATTTAAGGGAAGACAATTCTATTAATTCAATTCTCATATCTCATATCTCACTATTAATCTCTTCTAAAACAGCCTTATTCCTACCCCAACATTCATAAAGATGTTGTGCATATCGAAACTGATGCTTTCAAAACCAGTTTTCATAATGCTATTGAATCCATAATCAAATTGTGCGGTAGCATAGTATCTTTTTGCAAAGTCATATTTCCCCGCCACACTCATTCCTACATCAACTTTTCTGATCTGGCTTTTAAAATCATAGGCTGCATCAACGATTCCAACCTTTTCACCTGTAGGTTCTTCGTCACGGATATATCCATCGGTTGCCATTCCGTAAAACTTACGTTGAAGCGCCATAGAGACATAAGGACCAGCATTGAGGCTCCACGAAGGGCTTAATTGATAAGTTGCCAAGACAGGAATAGTCAAGTACAAGTTTTCTACATTGGTTGTAATATCACCATAATAATATCCTCTAACATTTTGGGAAGGATCTTCGTCCGCATTAAAAGTCGTTTTATAAGCTTTTACATTGGCTTCAGTTTTCATTCCTTTACCTTCAAGGATCAATCCTGAGCGGACTCCCCATTTATTATCAATTCCATAGGAAACCTTTGCGCCTACAAAAAAAGGAAGTGCGGGTTTAAAGCTTTTTATTTCTCTAATTTCCACAGGTAGGCCAAGAGGAGATGCTCCACCGATTTTTGTTCCTAATTCAGCATCTATTCTAAATTTACCTTGTTCCAGTGCTTGAGCATTTAGATTTAAGGTAAAAAACAAAGCCATTGCACTAAGAACAGCATATTTTATCGTGTTAATATTTAATCTCATTATCTTACGTTGATTTTCACTTCGTCCACAATTAATTTACTTCCAACAGCACCTTGGAAAATTGCACCGTTCTTACTTGAAGAAAGCACCAAGGCAATGCTATAGCGATAAGCATCGGCATCGATCTGATTGTATTCTTTCTTATAGACAAAAGGGAGGTCAAATTTCACTAATCCTTCGCCTTTGGTAGCACCCGTATCCTTTAACTGAGCTAAGGCGATAATATATGGGCTGGTCAGAACATCCTTATCGTTCAACCAAGTTCTTCCTGGATCCACCTCATCATTGGCAGTACCTTTCATTAAAGCCACGCGGTCGAACAGGACAGCATAGATATCACATTCATCTGTAACCTTCACCTCTTTACCATTCATATCGATTACCTTAGCCCCAGGTTCATACATGTAATAGCCAGTCATGGACATTGGGATTTTATTGAAAGGAAGTCCGAATCTAGTTTGAATATCGATGATACTCTTGGTGTACATAGAGCCGATGAATAAGTTCCCTGCAGCGATAGGTTTTTTCACCAAGGAACCTAGGAATCCGGTAGATTTGGTTTCAAGATAAGCGGCATATTTTCCAGATTTCACATAAGCAGGATCATCAGTAGCTTGAGTAGGATAAGATTTTTCAGTTGGGTTGGATCCGGCGGTCAATGCGAAACCCGAGTTTCCGGAAGCCCAAAGTTCTTGATGCACCCCTTCCACATCTTCATAATAATAGATCCATTTCTTTTTTTCATCCTGATTAAACAATTCGAAGTCGAATGTTTCAGGAACTGAAGATTCCAGTAGGGTAACGGAATACTGTTTTTTGAATTGTCCGTCTTCGGAAGTGATTTCGTAGAATACAGGAGCAGAAAAATCCTGTACAGAACCAGCTGCGGGAACAGAAGAAGCTCCTGGGGTAAGGTCAAAATCTAGGGCAAACTCCTTAAGGTTGACCATTCCAGGTTTGACATAGATAACAACATTTCTGTTGTTGATGATAGGTTTGACATTAATCAAACTATCGGCGATTGAAACCTGCGTAATATCAGCTTCCATGTTTTTCGCTTCGTCTTTAATACAACTTGAAATAAAGAACACAAGTCCCAGAAAGGACCATAATAGTTTCGTGTGTGACATTTAAAATATCTTAATAAAAATGTTAATCAGGAGGGTAGAACTCCAAAGAATTGGCAAAGATAGAATTATTAGAAGCAAAACGACTAATTCTGCCAGCTAATATTGCTTTTGATTCAGCTTTTTTACAATCAAACCAGTATTCATCATTTCCTTCCTAGGGTTCATCACAAAAATTTATTCAGCAATAAATTCTTGAATAATATTGCCTTAAGAACAAACAGTAAGGTTATGATTTTTTATTTTTTCATTCGTTTATTGAGTTGTCAGTTAGAGGACAATTTGGTTCACAAAGAACAAAGTCAGATTAGCAGTTCCTGGGAATCCTATTATTCATTTCAGGAGCAGTATCCAGGAAGTTTTATTCAGTTGAACTCCCAGATCGGATCTGCTGCAAAGGTCGCGAAGGATAATTCTGGTAACTCTATCCAAATAGAAAATCATTTTATATCAATTTAAACCTAAACTCTTAGCCTTTTTCATAATTTTATAGAAGACACATGAAATCAGAAACTAAAGAAATTAACCCACCCAGCAGCTTTCGTAGGTTCTTTGCAGAATTTGCTTTAATCCTTGGGCTTTCCTTTATATGCTTTATAATAGGCATTAATATTCATAGACATTTTGGTATCCTTATATTATATGTTCCTTATACATATTTATTGTTTGCGGTAAATCAATACTTCTTCCTAGAATTATTGATTAAAAGGACCATATCCATGATAGAGTATATTTTGGTTGCATTTTTAAGTGCGGTTTTACTCTTTATTCCGTTTTTTTTCATGATTCAAGCTATTCATGGAAGGTATAGTAATAAAATAATATGGTTGGGCATTATCTGCGCCATCATCGTTGTACCTATCACATATTTATATTTCTTCCGCTTCAAAGCCAATAAAAGAACCATTGATTTTCTTAAGAAAGATTTAGGGAAGACTGCAGCTGAATACAAGTTGATGCAATCGCAAGTAAATCCACATTTTTTGTTTAATGTAATGAATAGCATCTATGGTTTAGCACTTCAAGAAAATGCGAACCGTACAGCGGATTCTGTTCAGCGATTGAGTCAGATGATGCGTTTTTTAATCTTTGAAAACCAACAAGATCAGATTCCGCTATCTCGGGATCTGAGTTATTTGAAAGAATATATCACAATTCAGAGTTTGAGAACAGAGAATGTTGAGAACGTCAAGATCGAGCAAGATATCGTTGATAGCATTGATAATTTATTTATAGCCCCCATGTTATTGATTCCATTTGTTGAAAATGCCTTCAAACATGGTATCAGTATGAATAAACCGTCATGGATCAAGGTCAATGCGGATGTTGTGGATGGTCAATTAAAATTTTCTGTTTACAATAGTATCCATAAGAGCACCGGGACAGATCTTGAAAGGACAAAATCGGGAATAGGATTAGAAAATGTGAAATCAAGGCTTGATTTGAGTTATCCAGATCGATATATGTTGGTTATGGAACAGAATCAACAGGAGTATTTTGTTTTTTTAACGATTGAATTGGATAGCAGTCCTAATTCAGAGTTTGACACAAACGAGCAAAACCATGATTAAAGCCATTGCCATTGATGATGAACCAATTGCATTGGATATCATCAAAAGATTTGCTGAAAGGATCCCTTATTTAAATTTAGAGAAGCAATTCCTCAACGGCCTTGAGGCGAAGGAATATTTGAAGGACAATGAAGTTCAGTTATTATTTCTGGATGTTCGGATGCCTGATATCAATGGCATTGACTTGTTCAAAGATTTGGAAGAAAAGCCTCTGGTGATATTTTCAACGGCATATTCGGAATATGCATTATCAGGCTTTGAGTTGGATGCACTAGATTATCTTTTGAAACCCTATACGTTTGAGCGATTTGAGAAGGCCGTTTTAAAGGCAAAGGAGTTATTGGAATTAAAGGGGATCTTAGACAATAACCCTACCCTATTTGTCAAGGATGGCTATCAAATGATCAAAGTGGATTTAAAGGAAGTTCTAGCGTTACAGGCTTTGGGAAATTACATTCGGTTTATTTTTCAGGGAAGGGAAGTTTTAGCGAGGATGACGATCAAGGAATTCTTATCAGAATGGGCGGATCATACCTTTCTTCAGGTTCATCGATCCTATATAATCAATATCAATCGGATCAATAAGATTGATCGGCATACGATCTGGGTGGAGGATATGGAAATCCCTATTGGCGGTAGTTATTTGGAGGAGGTGAAGGAAAGATTCAGGGTTTAATCATTAGTTCTGGATTTTTTCACGTTCTTTTTTTGGCAGAGATTGTACCACTAAATCAAAGCTATGATCAATCAATTCCTTTAGTTTTTGGTCAGGGAGCTGGCGATTAGCATGTACGGTATTCCAATGTTTTTTATTCATGTGATAGCCTGGAAGGACGGTATGTTCATACTTTTCTCTGAGTTCTACGGCATATTCAGGGTCACATTTCACGTTAAAAGTAAGTTGATCTACTTGGTCCAATCCCACGAGCAAAAACACTTTCCCAAGGACTTTAAACACTAATGTATCGGGTCCAAAGGGAGTTTCTTCGGTACTTAATTGTTTGGAGATGCAATAATCACGGAGTTCTTCAATATTCATTTGGAGTGATTTTTAGTATGAAATTAAGCAAATTAACCATTTTAGGGATGAAATAGTTTTAGGGATAGGATATTAAGCATAAAAAAAGCTGCAAATGCAGCTTTTTATTATTCAGATAAAAGTTTTATCAATTCTTTTTGGATTTCATGGCCTTTATCTTCGTTATACCATCTTTGGATAAGTTCTTTAATTTCTTCCATTGATGCGCCATCAGCTTTTTGTTGTTCAAAGATTTCCTGTAGGGCAGCGGGTCTTGGTCCCCACACCACTTTATCGTGACCTACATCATTTCTGATGATCAATTTAGGGATTGATTTCCCTCCATTGGTTAGGTAGTCATCGATTAGGAAAGGTTCGGTATCACGCAATTGAATATCTAAATCGATGAAGGAATTATCTTTCACAATTTGATAGATTTGCGCTACGGAGTGCGCTGCATCACCACACCAAGGTTCAGTAATCAGGATCCAATGTTGAGGATCTTTGATGTTTTCGATGCATACTTTCATTTCTTGAGAAGGTTCAAATTTTTTCAACCATCTGTTCATTCTGGACCAATTGAGTTTAGTATAACTTAAGTAGTCAGTGTTTGTTGAGTATGCTTCGTGTTTCTCAGTATTGTTTAAGATATCCTCGAAGTAACTCAGGTATTCGTCAAAAGTCATGTTGGATTTTTTTTCAAAAATACATATTATTCCAATATTTGAGAAAAAATGACAGATTGTCACGTTCAAATGACAATTCCTTGCAAGTATTTCCGACTTTGGAATGACAAAGGCAGGAAAAACCGTTTGGCATAAGCGTTGTTAATAGAATAAGAAATCATTTAAACATTAATAGAATAACACAACAAGATATGTCAAAAATTATAGGAATCGACTTAGGAACTACCAACTCATGTGTAGCCGTTATGGAAGGTAATGAGCCGGTAGTTATTGCAAATAACGAAGGTAAGCGTACTACACCTTCAGTTGTTGCATTTGTAGCAGGCGGGGAACGCAAGGTTGGAGATCCAGCAAAACGTCAAGCCATCACTAATCCTCAAAACACGATCTATTCGATCAAGCGTTTTATGGGGGTAACGTACAATGAGGCGAAAGGCGAGATTGATAAAGTTCCTTATAAAGTAGTAAAAGGCGACAATGACACTCCTAGAGTAGAAATTGGCGACCGTAAATATACACCACAAGAAATTTCGGCGATGATTCTTCAAAAGATGAAGAAAACGGCTGAGGATTACTTAGGTCAAGAGGTGTCAAGAGCAGTAATTACTGTACCGGCTTACTTTAATGATGCGCAACGTCAAGCTACGAAAGAAGCTGGAGAAATCGCAGGATTAAAAGTAGAACGTATCATCAACGAGCCAACTGCAGCAGCATTAGCATATGGTTTAGAGAAAGCAGACAAAGACATGAAAATCGTTGTTTTTGACTGTGGTGGTGGTACTCATGACGTTTCAGTTTTAGAATTAGGAGATGGCGTATTTGAAGTAAAATCTACTGACGGTGATACACACTTAGGTGGTGATGACTTTGACAACGCGATTATCAACTGGTTAGCAGATGAGTTTGCTGATGAAAACGGAGGATTGGATTTAAGAAAAGATCCAATGGCCTTACAACGTTTGAAAGATGCTGCTGAGAAAGCGAAAATTGAATTATCGAGCACTACATCAACAGAGATCAACTTACCATATATTACTGCAGACGGATCAGGTCCAAAACACTTAGTACGTTCATTATCACGTGCAAAATTTGAGAGCTTAGTAGGTCCACTTATTGAGCGTACCATTGAGCCATGCCGTACAGCATTGAAAAATGCAGGATTTAGCACTTCAGATATTGATGAAGTAATCTTAGTAGGTGGTTCAACCCGTATTCCAGCGATCCAAGACGCTGTTAAGAAATTCTTTGGAAAAGAGCCTTCAAAAGGAGTTAACCCAGATGAGGTAGTAGCATTAGGTGCTGCAATCCAAGGTGGTGTATTAACAGGAGAAGTTAAAGACGTATTATTATTAGACGTTACTCCACTTTCATTAGGTATCGAAACTATGGGAGGTGTGATGACCAAATTAATTGAGGCCAATACAACTATTCCAACCCGTAAATCGGAGGTTTTCTCTACTGCATCGGATAATCAGCCATCTGTTGAGATCCATGTATTACAAGGAGAGCGCCCAATGGCTGCACAGAACCGTACATTAGGACGTTTCCAATTGACAGACATTCCACCGGCACCACGTGGTATTCCTCAAATTGAGGTAGTATTTGATATCGATGCCAATGGTATCATCAAGGTATCTGCGATCGATAAGGCTACAGGAAAAGAGCAAAACATTCGTATCGAAGCTTCTTCAGGTTTATCTGACGAAGAAGTTAAGAAAATGAAACAAGAGGCAGAAGCAAATGCTGAAGCTGATAAAAAAGTAAAAGAGGAAGTAGATAAATTAAACTCTGCAGATGCCTTAATCTTCTCAACTGAAAAACAATTGAAAGAATATGGCGATAAAATTTCAGCTGATAAAAAAGCTCCAATCGAATCAGGATTAGAGAAATTGAAAAAAGCACATGCTGATAAGAACTTTGCAGAAATTGAAACAGCATCTACTGAATTAAACAATGCTTGGACTGCTGCTTCAGAAGAGATGTACGCAGCGTCACAACAAGGTGCAGGTCAACAACAAGCACAAGGTGATGCAGGTCAAGCAAACAACAACGGCGGAAACCAAGGTGGTGGAGCTGATGATGTTCAAGACGTAGATTTCGAAGAGGTAAAATAAAAACATAAGTTTACCCCCTTATATCAAAAAAAGAGCTGCTTTTAATTAAGCAGCTCTTTTTATTTACGTCCAATCCGAAGGGATCAATCTTTTAATCCTCAGCTTCGAGTTCAAATAAATCTTCAATGGATTTTTCTAGGACTTTGGCTATTTTCAAGGCAAGAACTGTGGAGGGAACATATTTGCTTGCTTCCAGAGCATTAATAGTTTGCCTGCTGACGTTGACCAAGCTAGCAAGTTGTTCTTGAGAAAGACCCTTTACTACTCGATGAACCTTAATGTTATTTTTCATGCTAACCTTCCCTCCTATTCAACTTCAAGAAATTAAAGTAAAAAATTATTAAATAAATCGCTAATAATAGATGAGCGAAAAGACAAGAGAAAGCTAAGAATGTCATCCCATAAACGAACAATGTAAAGAATAGACTGATGATTAACATGATAATTATGGCCCACATCCAGCTGTATAATCGCAAAGAACTTATCATTTCGTCTTCAATTTTTGTTTTAGAAAAAGCTATAAAGGAAAGACCAATTAAAAAGGTTATTAATAGAACTGTGAGCAAGATATCAGTTTCCATCCACTTCAAAACTCCTTTTTCTTCAAATGGAACATCCTTGATTAAAACAAAGGTCTTAATAAAAATCCCATCCAAATGAACAATGCTTTGATAGAAGTAAGCAATCAGACTCAGAACACACAAAATGGTTCCAACCCAAATAAAATGACGAGGTAATAATGGAATAGTTTTCATTTTGATTTACAAATTAGCTAATCAAATGTAAAACATAATTTACAAAATGACAAGTATTTTTTACATAATGTAAAAAATACTTGTCATTTCTATTCTTTATAATGTCTTAAAACCCCTTTATCGAAGACGGTCCAAACTCCGGAAGGCATATTAGCATTTTTTAAGGCAGCATTCGTCCAGGTATTACAAGAGTAAAAGAGACTGTATGCACCTTTAGCTTCATAAAAAGCATCATCCATCCCATATTGGGCATTCGTTTGAACTAAAATTGGATTTCCTTCCTCATCTTTATCTAAGGCATTGAGGATATAATTTTTTAAACTCAGGTATTGAGAGGAGTCGATTTGAACTTTATAACAAAGTTCATTTTCCATCATATTTTTATAATAAGTCACATGCAAGGCAGTTTCGCCAATACCTAGGCCTGCCACCAAAGCTGTTTTTAAGGTTAAGTCCTTCCATTCTGGGGTATTAAGATAAAAACCTTTATCTCCCCAACCAATTGAAACATAATTTTGATCAGGGTTTTTACCCTTGGTGTTATCAATTGGGAAGATTTGGGTCCAATCTTGGAGGTCATTTTTAATCGGCAATACAATATCGGTATGTACATCATTGGAAAGAATGTAGGCTGTGATATTTTTTGGGCCTTTTACATTTTCTGGCGAATCTGCATTTATTCTGGACAAAATATAGTCTGAACCGAAATAAAGCCCTGCAAATACAATTAGTCCGATAAATATATAGAGAAGGCCTATCATAATTTTTTTCATCATAGATCGACAAATAAAAGTATCAATATACAGAAAAAACAAATGGCAGGTCAAGACCTGCCATTATTATCATTTTTAAAATATTTCTTAGAATAACTTTTGTGGGTATTCTCCAGATTCAACCAATTTAGAAATACTTTCCTGTACGATTGGTTTATCTTCCATATAAGTTACACCGAACCATTTCGAAGAAGTAGGAATTACTTTAAAATCAGCTAAACCATTCTTCACCATATAATCTGGAACAGAAGGGATAAAGAATTCAGATTTAGGGTTATCAGCATTTTCCTCCACAAATTTAGGGAACATTTCCAATGCTACGTCAAAGATTTTCGGCGTGAAACCCCAGAAGTTCATGGAAACACGAGCATCTGCAGGCAATTCATTCTTCACCCCATTTTCTTCGAATACGATTTTATTATCTGCGGTTTCTTTATCGTAATAGATATTTGTTCTTTCAGTTACGGAAGCCATATGCCCTTCTTCAGTTACTTCACACACGCCACGAGAAACATAGCCATAATCAGACATTGTATTTCCAAGAGCAAAACCCATCAAAGACATATGTTTTTCGTCAGCTTCATTTGTTAAGAAGTCGGCCATTTTTTTGAAGGCATCATAACCGTAGAAATCATCGGCGTTGATGACACAAAAAGGACCATCCACTTCATCTTTTGCACTCATCACAGCATGTGCTGTACCCCAAGGTTTAGTACGTTCAATATCTCTATCTACTCCAAATTTTCTTAGGTTAAAATCTTGAAAAGCATAAGCAACATCAATTTTTCCAGCAAGTTTAGCATCGAATTTCTCGCGCATCACTTGTTCAAATTCTTCACGGATAATGAAAACTACTTTTCCAAAACCAGCACGGATAGCATCAAAAATGGAATAATCAATAATTGTTTCGCCGTGTGGACCAAAACCATCCACTTGTTTTAATGCACCGTAACGGCTAGCCATACCAGCTGCTAGAACCACCAAAGTTGGTTTTCCCATAATGTAAATTTTTGTTTAGTACTCGATTTTTCGTTTGCAAATATAGTATTTTAAAATTATCTCTTTTTGAAGATGGAGTTAAGAATCCCATTAGCGATCTTACCCAGCAGCTTCGCTCCTTCTCTTGCCAGCGTTCTGCTTGCCTGCGTTTGCGCGGCTTCCATTGGAGTTTGTCTGCGGGAGCTTGTCGTTTTTGATCTGGAAGCTGCTTTTTCGGCTTCTTTTTTAGCCTCTTCCGCTTCCTGCTTAGCTTCAAAAGTGCGCTGACGCTCTTCCAAGATCTCAGAAGCGGTTTGTCTTTCAACACGTTCTTGATACTTCGCTCGGAAATCAGAATTCTGTACAAGTTCCTGATATAAATCTGCGGAACAAGGCCCCATAACCGCTCTAGCAGGAACTAAATGTGTGGCAACTACTTCCGTAGGAATACCTTTATCATTTAAGACTGTTACTAATGCTTGTCCAGTACCCAAGGAGGTCAACACCTTATCAATTTCGTAGAATTCCGAAGTCGGATAAGTTTTCACTGTTTTCCTTAGGTTATCTGCATCATTAGGTGTAAAAGCTCTCAGGGCATGTTGCACCCTATTTCCCAATTGCCCCAATACAGATTCAGGAATATCGGTCGCCGCCTGCGTACAGAAGAACACCCCTACGCCCTTAGAACGAATCAGACGAACAATCTGTTCTATCTGCGTAAGAAAGGCTTTAGATGCACCATTAAACAATAAGTGTGCCTCATCAAAGAAAAACACCAATTTAGGTTTATCTAAATCGCCTACCTCCGGTAATTTTTTGAAAAGTTGCGCAAGAAGGCTTAATAAGAAGGTAGAAAATAGAAGCGGTTGATCCTGAATATCAGAAATATTCAAAAGCGTGATTACTCCTTTTCCATCGACTTTAGAAAACAAGTCTTGGATATCAAATTCTTTTTCACCGAATATATGTGCTAAACCTTGTTGTTCGATAGCAACGATTTTACGGAGGATGGTATTGGCACTTGCGGTAGAAATTTTACCATAATCGCTTTTTATTTCTTCAGCTCCGGGACCATCCGACAAATAGCTTAATAGTTTTTTAAGGTCGGGGAAATCCACGATTGGGAGTTGGCTATCATCGGCATATTTAAAGATTGCGCTTAATACGCCAGCCTGGGTATCATTTAGATCAAGGATCCGCGCCAGGAGAACGGGTCCAAAATCTTCAACAGTCACCCGCATTGGGGCGCCGAGATTTCCAGAGAGGGAGAACAGCTCGATTGGGAAGCTAGCGGGTTCAAAAGGGATTCCAACGGCATTTCCACGTTCTATCAGGGCATCGTTTGTTTTCCCAGGTTCTGCGAGTCCGGAGAGGTCACCTTTGACATCGAGCATAAAAACAGGGACTCCTGCATCGGAGAGCTGTTCAGCAGTTAGCTGGAGCGTTCTTGTTTTACCGGTTCCGGTTGCACCGGCGATCAATCCGTGGCGGTTCATCATTTTAAGAGCCAAATTCACTTTGGCATCAGTTACAATTTCTCCGTCAAGAATTCCAGAACCCAATTGTATAAATGGCCCCTTCGGGTTATAAGAAGAGGTTATTTTTGCGATAAATTGTTCCTTCATAGTTATAGCATTAAAGCGCTAATTGAATTTATGAATAAAGATATAATTATTCAATTTAAGATTTTCAATAATTTGATGTTAACACAATATTAAGAATTCAGATTAAAGAGGCGAGTTTTGTAATTTTTTCATAATAAAATTTCAAAAAAGCATTTTTTTTGAAATTAAATTTTATTTTTGTTCAGTTTATGATTAATAGGACCCACATGTTTACAAAGGCATATAGGATTTTAGCGGCAAAGCTTTGCTTCTTTATCTTCTTCACGAAGATGCTAATTTCCATTACCCCTATGTTTGTGGATGTACTTGACCAAGGTACAGTCCTTCAAGTAGTCATGCAATTAGAAATCGAGAATACTGCGAAAGGTGCGAACAGCAATAATGAGGATTTGCACGAGACGGGGATAAAGATCTTTAGACCTGGAGATCTCGATTTCAAGCTTTACAACCCCACTGTAGAAAATAGTGCAGGCATCAAACACTACCTGAAAAACGAAAAGAGTATTTGTGCCTTTCATGCTTCCGTTCCGACTCCACCTCCAAACTGTTAATTCAACATTCCGAGAAATTGTTCTGTTCTGACGGCAAATAATGCAGTCTTAATAGGCGAATTGAGCTTTATTATCATTAGTTGAATTAAAAATTTAAAACGTAAGTTTATGTTTGGTACACGAACGTCCGCTTTTTTGAAACTTTCAAAAAGGGACTTAAAATATGATTTCCCTGCTAGTATTGTAGTTTTTTTAGTTGCATTACCATTATGTTTGGGAATTGCCATGGCGTCAGGCGCGCCATTATTTGCCGGTATATTAACCGGAATTATTGGGGGTATTGTGGTTGCATCCATCTCAGGATCACCCTTATCTGTCAGCGGTCCAGCAGCTGGACTAACTGTAATCGTATTAGGAGCTATTGAGAAATTAGGTGCATACGAGACCTTTATTTTAGCTGTACTTATCGCGGGAGCTATCCAATTAATCTTAGGAATTATCAAGGCTGGTATGATTGGAAATTATTTTCCATCGGCTGTAATCTTAGGGATGTTAGCTGCTATCGGTATTACAATTATTTTGAAACAAATTCCTTTAGCCTTCGGATTATCAGAAACAAATGCGTTTGATTTTGAAAACGGAGGTATTACTGCATTTACAAACACCATAATAACAAGTGTCAATTGGGGTGCTACGATAATCTGTTTCCTTTCCTTGGCGGTATTAATTTTTTGGCCCAACATCAAGAAACTTAATAAAATACCGGCTCCCTTAGTAGTTGTGTTATTGGGAGTAGGATTGGGATTTTTATTCCAAGGCACCTCATTTGCGCTTAACCCGGATCATTTTGTAAGCATTCCGGTGGTATCATCCATTGCGGAGTTCAAAGGCTTATTTATTTTCCCTGACTTCACTCAGATCCTGAATAAGGAAGTTTGGATCGTAGCAATCACCATTGCAATTATTGCAAGTTTGGAGACCTTATTAAGCATTGAAGCTGTTGATAAGTTAGATCCATTAAAGCGTAATTCACCAACAAACCGAGAATTAGTGGCTCAGGGTATTGGTAATATTACGAGTGGTTTCTTAGGTGGTTTACCAATGACCTCCGTAATTGTACGTTCATCTGCAAATGCAAATGCAGGTGGAAAGACAAGACAATCGGCTATTTTACACGGTTTATGGTTATTGGTAGCTTTATTAGCAATTCCAAGTATCATCAATTTAATTCCTTTGGCAGGTTTAGCAGCAATTCTATTGCACACAGGTTATAAATTGGCAAAACCAGCTTTATTCAAACAAATGCTAAGAAAAGGTTTAGATCAATTTATTCCATTCGTAGTTACGGTTGTAGCGATTGTATTCACTGATTTGTTAACAGGTGTGGGAATAGGAATCTTGGTTGCAACATTCTACATCCTACGTGCAAACATGCACAATGCATACCATTTGAAGATCAATTCAAATGATCATTCCGAGAATGAAACTGCGGTGATCACATTGGCAGAGGAGGTAACATTTTTAAATAAGGCACCTATTCAGCAAAAGCTTTACAACTTACCGAAAAGTGTAAAATCCATTATTATCAATGGGCAAAAGAGTAAGTTTATTGATAAGGATGTAATTGATGTGATCAAGGATTTCGAGCAAAATGCAATCAGTAAAGGCTTGGAAATTGAGCTAAATGATGTTACATACAAAAGAAATGGTTTTGTAAAAAAACAAAAACTTAAAAAAGTAGTTTAAATAAATTAAAAAATAATACAGAAACTTGTATGGTCTTTCAGAAGACCATACATAAAATCACATATAATGGGACAAAAAGAATTAGAAACAGGATTTAATCAGATTTTAGAAGGTAACAAGGATTGGATGAACTTTGTTGAGAAAGATACTACCGGTAGATTTCAACAATTATCAAAGGGTCAAAGTCCGGAAATCTTATGGATAGGGTGTGCTGATAGTCGTGTTCCTGCAAATGAATTGACTGGAAAAAAACCTGGGGAGGTTTTTGTACACCGTAACATTGCGAACATGTGTGTTCACTCGGATATGAGCATGCTTGCAGTATTGGACTATGCAGTCAATGTATTAAAAGTTAAACATATTATTGTTGCAGGCCACTATGGTTGCGGAGGTGTTGCGGCATCATTGAGTTCACAACAATATGGAATCATCGACAACTGGTTGTGCCATATCAAAGACGTTTATCGTTTGCATGCTGAAGAAATCGATCAAATCCAAGATGTAGAAGAGAAAGCTAATAAGCTGGTTGAACTGAATGTTAAAGAACAAGTATTCAATTTGACATCCACTTCGATTGTTCAGAATGCTTGGAAAAACGGGGCTGACTTAGCAATCCATGGAATGGTAATCAATATTGGTACAGGTCAATTGATCGATCTGGATACTACCTTCACGAACAACGAAGGAATGGCTAAAGTCTTTGCTTATAAATAATAGTTCCCTAAGGACAATTACCATAAATACAAAAAAGCCCATCAACAAATTGTTGGTGGGCCTTTTTATGATATGACATTATGCTTATTTCACAAAGCTTCCATCCAGGTTTATTGCTTTTGAAAAGGCTGTTGAAAACAAATCCGTAACCACGGCAAACTGTTCTCTGGTCACTTTATTTTCAGGTTTGTATTCACCCTCAAATTTCAATTTATTGGACCATTCTTTTGCAATATACTTTTCAACCTCATCACCTTTAAAGGAAATAAATTTTATTAAGCTAACCAAGTCTTTCCAAGTAAGCTCCTCATCCCTGTAATTATCCAAAAACCAAAGTTGACTCCGTGTATAGATTTCATTTAAAACATCTTTAATTTCCGCAAATCTAACTGGAGAATCTTTATCGAATATATACCTATTCCCATCAGATTTGCCCAAGAAAAACCCTGTTAAATAACATTTTTGAATAGCTTTATAATGAGGATTCGCTTTAAAAGGTTTTGTATTCGCAATTGCATTTGAAGTTGTCATTACTGAATCCGCAGTTTTCTCAGGAATTAGCATTCCGTCTTCAGTTTCTACCTCCTCATTTATATTCAGAAGGATATCCTGATAAGGAATTATATCGCTAAATAAACTAAGTAGTTCAGATTGCAATTTTCGAACATCAATTTTCTTAGAATCTGTTTTAAAAAATGCTAAGTAACCAACTGTTGCAGCTAAAGCCTTACATAATTCAAAAGATTGATTAAGGGTATCTTTCTCATTAAATACAACAGAACGAGCTGACCCTAAATCAAAGAAATTATCCTTTTCAAACTGTAGAATATCTTTTAAAAAGACTACAGACATTTGACCATCCATTTCCATGCTGGCTAAAGTTGTTCGACTTTCAGCCAATTTCATGTCTTTCGCGGCGGTGTATTCTATTATTTCAGGGGAATCAAACTTAATATTGCTCAATTTAGTTAATGCAGCATCAGAACTCGCGTCTAAAACTGAGATCACAGAGAATTTCTGCTTATTGCTTAAAACCACTTCCCAATTCCTCTTACCCTTCGTAATCTTGTTGACCTGTGTATTTTCAAATAGCGTTAATAAATTACTTTTCAATTGCATATGATTTTGAATCACTCTTGCACCTGCTTCCAAAGAACCAAGTTCATCAATTGGTTTATTTTCATTTAATGGATTGTTGTCAATTTTTGAATTTTGTTGCAGTTCCTTTTCTAAATCACTCATTTCATCTTTCCCACTTAAAACTACAAGCACGGGGATATTAGAGAGGATTGCTTGATCTGCAATCTTCCGGGCCACATAATTATCCCCATAAATCAACATCCTTGGTTTTTCCTTTTTCTGTCCGAAAACTATTAGAGGGAATAGCAGACAGAGGAGGGTTATAACTCTCAAATCCATTGTTTCATAATTTTAATTCGAAAATAAGTAAAATCAATTAAGTATTCGTTATGCTATTATCCATAATATCGATGAAATAGCTAACTTTGCTACATGGTAGAAGAAGAAAAATCATTGAATTTTATTGAAGAGATTATCGAAGAGGATCTTCGTAATGGGAAAAATGATGGGCGTGTGTTAACCCGTTTCCCACCTGAGCCCAACGGCTATCTTCATATTGGACATGCTAAGTCAATCTGTCTAAATTTTTCTTTAGCACAGAAATACAATGGCAAGACAAACCTACGTTTTGACGACACCAATCCTGTAACTGAGGATGTGGAATACGTAGATAGCATCAAGAAAGATATTCAATGGTTAGGATTCCAGTGGGCTGATGAATTATATACTTCAGACTATTTTGACACTTTATACGCTTATGCTGTAGAATTGATCAAAAAGGAATTGGCCTATGTAGATGACAGCACTTCTGAAGAGATTGCAGCATCTAAAGGTACACCTACCGTTCCTGGAACTCCAACCGTTTATCGCAGTCGTTCCATCGAAGAAAACTTAAGGTTATTCGAAGAAATGCGCGATGGTAAATATAAGGATGGAGAAAAGGTATTACGTGCTAAGATAGATTTGGCTAGTCCAAATATGCATATGCGTGACCCGATTATCTATCGTATCAAACATGCGCATCACCACCGCACTGGCGATAAATGGTGCATCTATCCAATGTATGACTTTGCTCATGGTCAATCTGATTCTATTGAGAAAATCACGCATTCAGTATGTACATTAGAATTTATTCCACACCGTCCATTATATGATTGGTTGATTGACCGATTGGAAATTTTCCCTTCAAAGCAGTATGAATTTGCTCGTTTGAATCTGAACTATACAGTGATGAGCAAGCGTAAATTATTGCAATTAGTAAACGAGAAGTTTGTTGAAGGTTGGGATGATCCTAGAATGCCTACAATTTCAGGTCTTCGCAGACGTGGTTATACTCCAGAGAGTATTCGCAATTTCTGTGAGCGCATCGGTATTCAAAAGCGTGAAAATATGATCGATGTCAGTTTATTGGAATTCTGTATTCGCGAGGATTTAAACAAAACTGCTTGGCGTAGAATGGCAGTTTTGGATCCAATCAAATTGATCATCACAAATTATCCTGAAGGCAAGGTTGAGGAATTAGTTGGCGAGAATAATCCAGAGGTTGAAGGAGGTGAAGGCAATAGAGTAATTCCATTCTCCAATGAATTATGGATTGAGCGTGATGACTTTATGGAAGATGCTCCTAAAAAATTCTTCAGATTAGGACCTGGACTTTCAGTTCGCTTAAAACATGGTTATATCGTGACTTGTACTGATTTCAAAAAGGATGAAAATGGAAATATCACTGAAGTACATTGTGAATATGTCCCGAATTCTAAATCAGGTGAGGATACCTCAGGAATGAAGGTAAAAGGAACCATCCATTGGGTTTCTGTAACTCATGCCAAAGAAGTTGAAGTACGTCTTTACGATCGTTTATTCCAAGATGAAAATCCAGCTGCTGCTGAGGACTTCAAAGCTTCCATTAATCCAAACAGCTTACAGATTATTGAGAAAGCCTATGTTGAACCAGATTTAGCAAATGCAGAACTTGGAAAAGGTTATCAATTTATCCGATTAGGATACTTTAATTTGGATAGCAGAAATACGACAGCAGATAAGTTAGTATTCAACAGAACAGTAACTTTAAAAGATTCTTGGGCTAAAGAATCTAAAAAATAATAAAGCATTCGCTTACAAAAAAGGTCGGAAGAATTCTCTTCCGACCTTTTTATGTTTTTGGATTAACTCTTCATCCAAATGCTCTTATACTTTTTATCCATTCTAGTGGCTTCAGTAAGGAGTTTCTCATCTCCCAATTCTTTTAGGATTGGCACATATTGATCCAAAGCATACAACCCGAGTTGAATCGCTATTTGATCATATCCGGAAGATACTTTTTCATATATTGCCAATTGATAATCCAAATTCTCCTGGATCGCCTTCAATTGCTTACCTGCCAATAATTTTGCTCTATCCACTTCTTTTACTTTGACCAGTGTATCCAGAAGGACAGAGTTGTAGTAGGCTTGGCGCATGCTTTTAGTTTCTTTAGGCTGGAAATCATAGGCTTGCAATGCCAATTCCTTAGCCTCTTTCATCTTGCCTTGATTTAGTAAGGCCTGCATTCCGTCCGTATACACATTTGGAAAAATCCAATTTTCATAATACTGGTTGGAGTCTACATCAAAATGTTCTAAGCTATTTATATTCGACCATTGGAACTTATTGATTGCATTATCATAAATCTTATCGGCATTGATTAACCCTGAGCCATTTGATGATTGTCCCATGTCGACCGGCATTAATTTGCTGACCAAACCTTCTGATGCCAGGTATTTTTCCATTCCCATTGAAATTACAGGCGCACTAATAGAAACAAAATATACGGGTCTCTTCCATTCATTATTTACCAGAATGGACATTAAACTTAGATCCGCTCTCGTGACCATATTATCCTTCAATTCCCATTGCATATATTCAGGGATATATTCTTGCCATTCTGCAGGTATATTAGCATTTTCAAGAGCCTTCTCTTTATTGATCTTGAGTTGCAACTTTTTATTAGGCATTACATTAATAAACTCCCCTGAATTGGTTTGCAATTTATTTTTATTATCATCCGAAAGCATAACAGCCAATAATTCTTCAACATCCGAATAGCCTTCAATGCCCAAATCCACCACTTGAATCACATCCCGAACTCCTTTCTTCACCTTATCAAAATCAAATGCAATCGGCAAGGCCTTTGATTGATTGACATCCTCCAAAGCTTGTTTGACATACCAATCAGAGGCTAAATAGCCATAATTGAGAACTCTAACATCAGTCCGAACTCCTTCTACCTCTTGTAAATACCATAAAGGAAAAGTATCATTATCGGCATAGGTAAAAAGGATTGCATTTGGTTCACAAGAGTTCAAGGTATTCAGAGCGACTTCCCTTGACATTCTTCGACCCGAACGGTCATGATCATTCCAATTTTCCTTGATCAATAATACTGGACCAGCAAGCATAGAAAATGCTACCGATGAATAGGTTATTACCTTGATTGAAGCCTTACTTCTCTTATTCAAGAAATCTATGATGCCTAAAACACCCAAGCCTATCCAAATAGCGAAAACATAAAATGAGCCGGCATAAGAATAATCTCGTTCTCTTGGTTGCAATGGCGTCTGGTTTAAATATAACACAATGGCCAACCCAGTAAAGAAGAACAGAAGCCCCACAATGGTTGCATCTTGCTGATTTCGTTTTGCTTGCCAGATCAGACCTGCAATCCCCAACAATAAGGGTAAAAAGAAATAGGTATTTCTACTTGGGTCTTTCCGCATGCTGTCGGAAATGGAATTTACACCAGGAAGTCGCAATTCATCCAGAAAATTAATTCCCGAGATCCAATTTCCGGCTGTCAATTCACCCTGACTAGGTACATCATTCTGTCTTCCTACAAAATTCCACATGAAGTATCGCGAGTACATATGTCCCACCTGATAATTGAAAAAGAACTTCATATTATCCAGGAATGTCGGATCTTCCCCATCCGCTAAATGCAGATACTGTTTATAGAAAGCAGCATGCTTAGAACTATATAATCTTGGAAATAGAACTTCCTTATCATATTCATACCCTTTAAAATTCTCAAACTTACTATATTTTGTTTCATCTTTCCTGTACCCAACTGAGGCTTTCACATCAGTTATTTGAGAATTAAAGGTCGGACCTTTAAAAAGAGGTTCTGATTGATATTGCTCCCGACTCAGATAGCCTAAAAAAGAAAAAACATTATCAGGATCATTATTATTCAATGTAATATTCGTTTGTGAACGAATCAATAACATGCTAAAGGAGGTAAATCCAAAAAACACAAGAAATGTCCCAAGAATTATTAGGTTCAAAATCGGTTTATTTCTTTTAATGGAGTATACAATCCCAAAAACAGCGCCTGTAACCAACAATACCACAAAGAATATAATTCCGGAACCAAATGGCAATCCTAGTGAATTGACAAAGAAAAGGTCAAATTGAGAGGCAATTTTAACGGAATATTGGATAACTCCCCAGAGGATAAATGCTAGAATTAACACTCCCCAACCTAATGTTTTGGCAGCACCACCCCAGGTAACCTGCTTAGATTTTCGGAAGTAAACCAACAATGCCAATGCAGGAATAGTCAATAAATTCAGGAGATGAACCCCAATTGAAAGTCCCATTACATAGGCGATCAATAACAACCATTTATTTGAATCCGGTTCATCCGCTCTTCTCTCCCACTTCAAGGCTAACCAAAATACGATCGCTGTACATAAAGAAGACATGGCATACACTTCGGATTCAACGGCTGAATACCAAAATGAATCGGTAAAACTGTAGGCCAATGAGCCCACGATTCCTGCTGCAAAGATCTGAATAAATTGAAGTTTATTTCCTTCATTCTTCCCAATTAGTAATTTTCTGGCCAAAGCAGTAATGGTCCAAAATAGAAAGACAATAGTCAGTGCAGAACAAATTGATGCTCCAATATTCATCCAATAAGCAACCATTTCCTTATTTCCAAAAGCCAAATTCGAAAAGATGTTTTGAATCAAAAGAAATAAAGGTGCCCCAGGCTGATGGACAATTTCAAGCTTATCTGATGCTGCGATAAATTCACCCGTATCCCACCAGCTAGTCGTTTGGTCTACCGTCATAAAATAAACGAGAAAAGCAATGAATCCACAAAGCCAGCCTAGAAGATTGTTGATTTTATTATAATTCATAGAAATAGGTATAAATAGTTACATAAAATTAAGAAAGTATAGACAGCAAAAATTACCCTTAACATATTTTAACACAGGAAAATAAAAAAGACGAATGCAAAGCATTCGTCTTTTATTTTCTAAGTTTTATAGGCTATTAAACTAGTTTTTCAACGATATTTTTTGTAGGTCCAGGATTACTCATGGTATAAAAATGCAATACCGGCACACCAAAATCAATCAATTCTTTACATTGCTGAACCAACCACTCTTCCCCAACTTGACGAACATCAGCATTGGTTTTACAAGCCTCAACCGCATCACTTAAATCCTCTGGGATATCCAAATGGAAAATACGTGGCAATGTAATTAACTGCTTTTTGCTGGTCAGTGGTTTCAGTCCCGGAATAATCGGAACATGAATATCATTTTCACGGCATTTGTTCACAAACTCCTTATATTTCTCAACATTAAAAAACATCTGGGTTACAATGAACTCTGCACCCATTTCCACCTTCTTTTTCAACCATTTAAAGTCGGTATTAAAGTTTGGTGATTCAAAATGCTTTTCAGGATAGCCAGCAACACCAATACAGAAATCCGTTTTTTCCGAAGAACCAATATCCTCATGCAGGTAACTCCCCTGATTCATATCCACAACTTGTTGCAATAAGTCCGTAGCATATGCATGACCACCAACTGTAGGAATAAAATCTGCATCCCCTTTTCTAGCATCCCCTCTAAGCACCAAAACATTATCAATGCCCAAGAAATTCAGGTCGATTAAAGCATTTTCTGTTTCTTCTTTCGTAAAGCCACCACAGATTAAATGTGGAACAGCATCCACTTTATACTTACTCATGATTGCGGCACAAATAGCAACGGTTCCAGGTCTTTTACGGTAAGCAACCCTTTCTAATAGACCACTGGCATGTTGTTTATACAAGTAATCTTCACGATGGTAAGTCACATCAATAAAGGGCGGTTTGAATTCCATTAGTTCATCCATGGTTTTGAAGATACTTTGAATTCCCTGTCCCTTTGCAGGTGGTAACAGCTCAAAAGAATATAAGGTTCTGCCTTTAGCGTTTTTGATATGATCTACGATTTTCATAAAAATATATTAAGGCTTAGAGAGAACACAGTGAATACTGATTCTTTGGCTTATCTTTCCCATTTGGGGTAGAATGTAGCACCTTGACTGGTGTCAGGTTGCTAAGGCTTCAGCGGGTCTAGTCCCTCTGCCTTTCTCTATAAGCGAGGGCTAATATCGTGAATAGCAAGTTAATCTCAAAATCTTTACCAAAAAACTTTCTTAAACAGCCGGATGATAAATAGAAAAAGGACGCTTTTCAGCATCCTTTTTCAATAATATTTTAGTAATAATAATCCTTATTGTTCCAAGTACATATCAATCAACCCTTCTGGCAAATTCAAGACTATGATCTTTTCTTCAGGATCTATTCCAACGATAAAATCCTCATTTAAAGGAAACATCGCATCTTGTCCATCAATATTCACTGTTGCAATAAATTGCTGCGGCATCTCTTGAACATGGGTAATTTCCCCCAACTCACCTTCATCCTCTTCGATTGCCAGATAACCCACTAAATCATGATAAGTAAAATCATCCGGATCACGAACTGGCATTTTATCATTAGGAAGGTAGATTTGCTTTCTTAACAAAGGTTGAGCTTTGTCAATATGGTCAATATCCTCAAAGTTGACATAGGCAGTACTGTTATTCTGCATTTTAATTTTCTCCACAAAGAAAGGAACCAATTTCTTGTCCATTTCCAAGAAAACTACATCCAGATCAAGGTCCATATAGTTATCAAATTCAAAAAACAATTGCAGCTCGCCCTTCAATCCCCGGGTTTTACTGACATAACCGATATAAAAACATTGATCCTTTGTCATACTATAAAATTAATCGTCAAAAATACGGAAAACTTTTCCTTTCAGCGGTTTGGGAATAGATATTATTTGCTCCTCAGGCACAAAAAAGCCGGAACATAGAATGGTCCGGCCAATTTGAATACTTTATGAAGAGATTATCCTTCAGTTTCTTCAGTGTTTTCAGTAGCTTCAGTAGCTTCTTCTGCCTCTTCTGTAGCTGTTTCTTCAGCAACAGGAGCATTTTTAGCAGCGATAGCAGCAGCTCTGTCTTCTTTTTTCTTAGCTTCAGCAGCTAAAGCAGCTTTCTTAGTTTCTTCTTTAGATTTTGCTAAGCCTGATTTTTTACCTTCGATTTGAGCATCTTTACCTTCAGCCCAAGTAGCGAAAAGCTCTTCAGCTTTAGCCTCATCGAAAGCACCTTTTTTCACACCACCTTGTAAGTGTTTTTTGTATAAAACACCTTTGTAAGAAAGGATAGCACGAACAGTGTCAGTAGGTTGAGCACCTTTGTTTATCCAGTCTAATGATTTTTCAAAATCCAAAACGATAGTTGCTGGATTAGTGTTTGGGTTGTAAGAACCTAAACGCTCGATGAATTTACCATCACGTGGAGCACGTGCATCTGCTACTACTACGTGGAAAAAAGGTTTTCCTTTTTTACCATGTCTTTGCAATCTGATTTTAGTTGCCATGTTTTTTCTTTATTTATGTATTCAACATATCCCCCGTTGCTTCATGCAGGAGGGGACGCAAAGATACAAAGTATTATTAATTAATACAATAGAATAATCATTAGCCTTTTTCTCCCCAAAAACAAACTAGCTATCACCTTAAAAACCACCCCAAAACCGACTAATTCATTAAAATATTTTAGTAATCTCAATAGAATACCGATATTCAAATACTTCAAACCATTGACATCTTATGCAAAGAATTGCTCCCTTAAAGATTGTAAAGGCTTCTGCTGGATCCGGAAAAACATTTAGTCTGACTGTTCACTATCTGACTTTATTGCTATCTAAAGAAAGTAGTTACCGTGAAATTCTCGCCGTTACGTTTACCAATAAGGCTACTGCCGAAATGAAAGGTAGAATAATGACCGTATTGCATGGTCTTGCTATTGCTGATCCCAAAAAAGAAATCGAACAATATAGGAAGCAACTATTAGCTCAAAACGCTAATTGGAATCCACAACTGATCCAAGAAAAGGCCAATCGCATTTATCGCAGAATCCTGCATGATTACAGCCACTTCTCTGTAAGCACAATCGATGGATTCTCCCAAAAGGTAATCCGAAGCTTTACTTACGAACTGAATCTGGATTCAGCCTATGCAATTGAAATGAATAGCAACAAGGTTAAACGTGATTTAACCGTCATGCTAAACCAATTGTTAGATGAACGACCAGATTTACTTGAATGGATTATCAATTATGCCGAGCAAAAGATAAATAACAATGAAAACTGGAATTACAGGCATCAATTGATGAGCTTGGCCAGTCTCATATTTTCGGAGAACTTTCAGGAGTTTGACAGCTATATGATTTCTGCAGATACTCACAAAATCTTCAACCTGTTGAATAGTGAGATTGAAGAAAAAACAAAGACTTTTCTGGATGCCTTGAACCAAGGGTTAGAGGCTTTTAAAGCAGTCTATCGAAGTCTGAATATCGATGATTCAGAAATGAAAGGCAAATCCAGAAACAAATTGGTATCAGCAAGTAAGATCAATGTGGATCTCCGAAAAATATCAATCTCCGATATTCAGGGAAGGATTTTCGATAAATTCGCTGAACTAATAGATAATGAAGATGCCTTTACTGATGGGAATAAAGAGGTACGATATGATTATATGCAGGGAATTCGTCCTGCCATAGATGCTATTCTGGCATTAGAACAGCACTTCGCACTCTATATTGCCTACCAATCGGTACAGACCAACCTATATTTCCTTCGTTTATTAAAAGAAATGAGTGACCTCCTGAGTCAGTGGAGAAAAGAAAACTCAGCCCAACTGATATCTGATGCTCAAATTCTATTAAATAAATTAGGACTCGATGAACATAGCGACCCTACTTTTATCTGGGAAAAAATTGGCAATAAGTACAATTACTTCCTATTCGATGAATTTCAAGATACTTCCAGGATACAATGGAAAAATTACAGCCCGCTCCTGCTGAATGCCTTGGCGGACGCTACTGGAAAAATATCAGAACACCTCGTTGTAGGTGATGTGAAGCAAAGCATTTATCGCTGGAGAAATGGTGATTGGAGAATTTTATTGCAACAAATAGACCAGCAGGTTTCTAGTAATTTCCATCTAGATGCTCAGAATGTCAAGGAGTTTATTGAAAATGGAACTTTGGACACCAATTTCCGAAGTCTCCCTAATATTATTAATTTCAATAATTACCTATTTGAAAAAATCCCTACCCTACTCCAACAAGTTCTGAATGACAAGGTCGCTGAAAGCTTGAATGAAGAGGGTATGATATGGTGGTATGAAACGGGAAACAACAACCTACTGGTTAAAGCATACGAAAATAGCAACCAACTAATTCCTCAAGAAAAACTTGAAACAGGACTACCGCAAGGGAATATTGAAATCAATTTCTTCCCGGTTAGTGATGGTCGAGCGCGAAACAACCAGGTGATGGAAGAATCGGTGGAGGCTCTTTGTCAAAAGATTGCAGAGTGGATCCGTTCTGGAAAATATAAACCAGCCGATATAGGCATCTTGGTAAGAAGCAATGCGCAGGCGAAATTGGTCATCCAGGAACTTATGCGCTATAAAAATTCGGAAAACTTAGATTTTGAAGTTATTTCCGGTGATGCCCTGAGTTTAATCTCCAACCATGCGGTTGGGCTGATTATTGAAACCTTGAGAGCATTAGTTTTTCAATCTGAAAAACATGTTTTGCACCATGCGAATATGGCTTACCTGTATCAGCTGGCTCAAGGCAAATCCTTTTTTGAAGAGTCTAATTGGCTAAAATTCAAGGATAATAAACTGAATGAACTTTCGGCAGTATTACCAACAGCATTAATCGAAAACTGGAGTCAGCTGCAGAAAATGCCTTTGGTTCATTTGGTAGAAAAACTAATTGAAACCTATCATTTAGGCGAAGCTGGTAGTATTCATCTTCCCTATTTGTTAGCATTTAAAGACCAGGTTACTGCTTTTTCAACACAAGGTGAAAGAGGTATTATTCAGTTCTTGGAGTACTGGGATGAAGACGGCGAAAAAGCTGTCCTGCCTTCCAATGATAAGGTCGATGCTATTGAGGTCAGCACCATTCATAAATCAAAAGGCTTAGCCTACGAGGTGGTAATGATTCCATTTTCATCATGGAAATTGGATGGATTGACAAACGGCGATTTCTGGATCAATGTTCTAGAGAGTCCATTTTCAGACCTCGGAAAAATACCTGTAAAATATACCCAAACCTTAGGAAAATCCATCTTCTACAAGCAATACTTTGAGGAAATGCTTTTCAATTATATGGATGCCCTAAATACATTCTATGTGGCGACCACACGTGCCAAAAGTCACCTATATATTACTGCGCCTCAGTTCAAGGAAACTGTGGATAAAAAAACAGGTGAAATCTTAGGCGCAGAAGTTAAAAATGAATTTATTAGTGACTTGCTGATTCAGGCTTTATCGGATACCCATTCCGCATTTCAATTAGAGAATAATTCACTTTCCCTCATTGATACTGAAGGAAATGCAAAGGAGAAGTCCAAGAAAGATTCTGATCAGGAAATCAAAAAAATCTCCCTTGAATATTATCCGCAATCCTTGGCTTTAGAAAGTGCGCTTGAGAAATCTACCTCCAGAACCATCAATACCATCCTGATGTTGGAAAAAGCCGCTCAATATGGGGTTTTAGCTCATGAGATTATCTCGCTGGTTAAAGAAGAGTCCGAGATTGATCCTCTGGTTAATCAATACATAGCAGAAGGCATTTTGGCTGTTGATGAGAAAGACCTTTTATTAGAAGAAATTCAACAAATCTGGAACCATCCAGTAATCAATCAATGGCTAACCGGAGATTATAAAATATGGAATGAATCCAGCATTATCCTTGAAGATGGAAGCACACAGCGACCTGATAAAGTATTTACAAAGGATAACGAAACTATTGTCTTGGATTTTAAATTCACACAAGGAGATTATATCAATCATAAAACTCAAGTAGGACGATATATGAACGCATTAAGCAATGTTGGCTACAGCAATATCAAAGGATATTTATATTATGCAAAATCCAAGGAATTGGTAGAGGTGAAATAATTAGATTTTATGGAAAAAGCATTCTTAAGATTAGTAGCAGAAGATATCCAAACGAGGTTTGGACAGGAAATATCAGATATCGCCATTGTTTTCAACAATAAAAGACCAATTACCTATTTGAAGAAACATCTGGTAGATGTTTATGGAAAGGCAATCTGGTCACCTCAATTTTATACCATTCAGGAATTCTTTGGTCAATCAAGCAATGACTTACAGGCAACTCCATTGAATCAATTCTTTTATTTATATGAATTGCACAATGAGCTTTTGATTAATGAAGGTCGTGATCCTGAATCCTTGGAGGAATTTTACCCAATCGCGGAAATCATCTTGAGTGATTTTGGTCAGATAGATTATGACTTGGTGCCAGTGGACCAAATCTACATGGAGTTGTTTGACACAACAGAAATTGACATCACTTTTCAGCACTTCACTGAAGAACAACAGTCTTTTATCAAACAATTCTGGAAATCATTCAGCATGAAAGGCCATACGGCGGTTCAACAGCGGTTCCTTGCGCTTTGGAAAAGACTACCTGTCCTGTACAACGCTTTCAAAGAAAAGCTGAAACAAGAGAAACAAACAAACTTTCCTACCATCTACCGCGAACTTGCTGAAGGTAAATCAGAGATCCAAAGTTTCATCAAAAAATATAAAAAAGTCCTATTTGTTGGATTCAACGCCCTAAATAGAGCTGAAGCCACACTATTTAAAAAATGGCAGAATGAGGATCTAGCTTTATTCTACTTTGACGTTGATGCCCATTATCTGGATGACAACCTTCAAGAAGCTGGTTTATTCCTTAGAAGGAACCTATTCCAAACAGGACTTCAGAATGCATTGGGGGAAGCTCCTAACATTATTGGAAACCGAAATGGTGAAGTCAATTTATATAAGTCCTTGGGAAAGAACAGTGAGGCAAAATTGCTTCATAATGTTTTACAAAAACATGAGTTTGATTTCAAGAATGAAACTGCAGCGATCTTATTAGCCGATGAAAGTCTCTTGGTTCCTTTATTGCAAAGTCTACCAGCAATTGACCTCAATATCACAACTGGATACCCACTAATTCAGTCTCCAATTTATGGAATACTAGATTTATGGCTTGAAGTTCAACTTTTAGTATCGCAACAGAAAAAAGATAAAATTCCTTACCAGTTATTGGAAACCTTTTTAAGCCATCCAATGACGAAGGTAAGTTGGAAACAAAAACAGGAAATTCAACTTGAATCTTCAAAAAAACAGCTCTTCGAGATTCCTGTAGCCGAGATTAATGTCAGCAGCTCCGTCTTGGGAAGTTTCTTTAAACCGTTGCAAAACCCTAAGGATCTTATTCCTAAGATGATTGGGTTGATTGACGATCTGCTTAGTAGCTTGACCTTGGAAGGGAGAACCCGACTTATCGAGTCCAACCTATTGATTGAAGCAAAGAAGGTCCTCAATCAATTGCATCTAGGTTTTGAAAAACTGGGTAACTTGAGTGTTTTGTTCCAAAGTGGATTGATCAAAAAAGCCTTATCCCCTATAAATTCAGCAATTGAAGGTGATCAGCTTTACGGAATTCAGATTATGGGACTATTGGAAAGTCGTTGTCTTAACTTTGACCACGTTTACATCTTGGGTGCCAATGAAGGCATTCTTCCTAAAACATCAAGCTCAGCAACGTTTCTCCCAAATAACCTGAGAAAAGCATATGGACTTCCGGTTCTTGAAAATCAAGATGCGCTCTCCGCATACTTATTCTACAGACATTTCCAATATAGCGATGATATCCATCTGTTTTTCAACGGCATTGTCGATGAAAGCAGCTCAGGTGAAGAAAGTAGATTTATCAAGCAATTGGATTATGAAACAAATTTCAATTTCATCCAGCATGCTCAGGTTCAACCGCTTTTATTTCCAGTACAACCGCAGGAATTACTGATTGAGAAAAAAGGCGAAATATGGGATAAATTATTCAACTCCTATATCGGCTCTCAAAAGCCAATCTCCGCTTCCGCATTTACAAGTTATCTGATGTCACCGCTGCAATTTTTCTTAAAATATGTTGCCGAGATTAAGGAGCCACCAACAATTTCCCAGGAATTTGAAATGAATAAGTTGGGAACCGTGATCCATGAATGTATGGAGCGCCTGCTAACGCCATTATTATCCAAAAATGATTTTGTCCCAACCTCAGAATTTCAATCTGCACTTGACCTTGTAGACTCTGTGGTCATTGATGAAATCGCGAAGCAGTACGAATCCGAACTCCAGAAATTGGAAGACCTCAACAGCCTTCAACGGATTATGCATAAGATTTCCTCAGAGTATATCAAGATGTACCTTCAGTATGATATGGATCAATATGAATCGATAAAAATTGTTGAACTGGAAAATGATAAGGACTACCTATTGGACTTTGAAATCCAAGTGAATGGCAAACCTGAAAAAGTGAAATTATATGGAATTATTGACCGTGTGGATGAGGTAATTACGAAGCAGGGAATCCGTAAACTTCGAATTGTCGATTACAAAACGGGAGCTGACCAAGTTGTTTTTGGCAATCTAGAAAAGGTATTTGCTGAAAACACCGAGAATAAAGCCTTGCTACAAACCTTGTTCTATGCTTATGTTTATGAGGAAAAGTCAGGAATTCAAGGCTTGGAACCCCATCTATATGTTGCTAGAAGGATGCGAGAAGATGGGACCTTATTCAGAAATAAAAGTGGTAGTATGGTTTTTGAGGATTTGATTCTTGAAGATCAAAAAAAGGTGTTTGTTGAATTCTTAAGAGAAAAATTGGAAGAATTATTTAATCCGGAAATACCATTTAAACATAATCCGGAAGCACAAGTCTATCCTTCTGATCCTTATGGATTATTTTACCGGTACAGTATTTCTGAAAAGGCAGAAGAAGAAGTTTAACAAATAGAAATCAATTTTACTCATGTTAGAAGTTAGTTTTAGGGTCAAGGTATTTTATCATGCAGCGCGGGATTTAAGTTTCACTAAGGCTTCCCGTGAACTAAACATAAGCCAACCTGCGGTATCTAAACATATTCAAGAACTTGAAAATACCATTGGCCAGGCATTATTTTTAAGGAATGGTAGTCGAATTTTATTGACTGAAGCTGGCGCTACATTAATGGAGTCGGTCAAGGTGATAATCCATGAATATGAATTGGCTGATTATAAACTTGGACTATTAAATAACCAGATCCGTGGTAATTTAGTTATCGGTGCAAGTACCACCCTGGCACAATATATCCTTCCAAAACTTATTGCCCAATTTTCGGAAGAAAACCCTTTGATCAATATTAAGTTGTTTACCGGGAATACCGCACAAGTGGACCGTTGGTTATATGAAAGAAAGATCGGTTTAGGCTTTGTGGAAGGAATCGCTGTGGATCAATCCTTAAAATACAACAAAATCCTCGATGATCAGTTAATTTGGGTTGCTCGACATGACCATCCATTATTTAAGCAGACGAGCATTGGTTTGGATGAGCTCAAAAAACAAGAATTTATTTTCAGGGAACATGGGTCTGGAACCAATGATATTGTATTTCAAAAATTCGGCGAAAATAACATTACGGCCCGAGATTTAATCAATCGGGTTCAAATGTCGAGTTCTGAATCTATCAAGCAATATATCCGCTATAGTAATAGTATTGGAATATTGTCTAAATATGCTGTTCAAATTGAAATTGAAAACGGAATATTGAAACAAATTGACGTAGAAAACTTTGAAATCAATCGGGAACTCTATTTAGTTCACCTGCATGGCGAGCTTTCAGGCCTCCCCAAACAGTTTATACGCTTTATTAATCAAGCACTTATAAACTAGCATAACCTAAGGTTATAGGCTATAACATTTTACCGTTTTAGCAAGTCCATTAACAAGCTTAAGTTTGTTCATATGGAAAACAATTTAAACCAATCTAAGAACCTTCTCAAGGAAGTAAATAAGATCGCCAAACAAACAAAAATTGTGGCGGCTTTATTTGTCTTCATTGTAGCTTTAATAATATTGCAAGCGCTGGGAGTAAATACTAAAATATTCCATGTTAAGGCTGATGAAAATAATACTGAAAACAAAGCGGACTCTAATTCCTTAATTCATATAAAGGATTTTAAAGTTGCTCCTTTCCCAGATACAGAGGAAGGTAAAATGGCGGCTTTAGGAGAAAAGCTGATCATTGAAACTCCGAAATACCTAGGCCCGAACAACAAACATGGCGCAGTTTTTACTGGAAATAATTTAGCTTGTGGAAGTTGTCATTTGAATGGCGGAACAAAGGAATATGCCGCGCCCTATATTGGCTTGAGTGCTCTATTCCCAATTTACAGCGGACGGGAAGGCAAGGTGGCAACCTTGGAAGAAAGAATCAACGGATGCTTTGAACGTAGCATGAACGGCAAAAAACTCCCATTTGAAAGCACTGAAATGATTGCTATTGTGAGTTATATCAAACACCTCAGCAAGGATGTAAAAGTTGGTGGCAGAATCGAAGGCCAAGGCTTTGTCGAATTAAAAGCGCCAGACAGAAGAGCCGACTTGCAACATGGTGAATCTGTCTTTAAAACCCAATGCGTAAGTTGTCATCAACCGAATGGCTTGGGATTACCTAAAAAAGCTGATGCACCAGATGAAGGTTATATGTATCCGCCATTATGGGGATCAGATTCTTTTAACGATGGCGCCGGAATGGGCAGAATGCTAACCGCAGCCAAATTTATTAAAGGAAACATGCCTTTAGGCGCAAGCGCTGAATCGCCAATTTTATCCGATGAGGAAGCCTATGATGTCGCAGCTTATATAAACTCCTTTGAAAGGCCATCGAAAGTGAATAAGGAAAAAGATTACCCTGATTTAAGCAAAAAACCTAAGGATAGTCCCTACCCTCCTTTCGCAGATAATATATCAGAAGAACAACATAAATACGGACCATTTAATTTTTAATACCCATGAAAAATATCATTCTAATTTGTAGTATCATCTTATTAAGCACTAGCCTTAAGGCACAAAGCAACAATATGGAAAACAAACTCAAAGAAAACGCCCAGTTTACTGGTGCTGTAGCTCACAACAAACATTACAAAGCTATTTATCAATTAGATTCCAACAACCCTGATATCATTAAAAAGGCATTTAGAAACATAAAGAATGTCCTTAATGACCCTAGGTTGGAAGGAAAAATCGAGGTAGAACTGATTACATTCTCTGGAGGCACTGAAGTCATGTTAAAAGACTCAGGATATGAGGATGCCCTAAAAGAATTGATAGCCAAAGGTGTTAGAGTAGCACAATGCACCAATTCCTTACATGAACGTAATCTGAAAAAAGAACAACTTTTTGATTTCATAGGCTATGTTCCTAGTGGAAATGGAGAATTGGTTATTCGCGCATCTGAAGGTTGGGTGATTGTCAAACCTTAATTTCCCATTAAAAAAATATTGATATATAATGAAGAACATGAAACGATTACTATTACTAGCTGTTATATTGATGATGAATAAAGTAAATGCACAGGACAAATATCAATATGATCCACCTTGGAATACTCCTCCACAATCTGCAGTGAACTTTACAGTTCCTGGAATTGATAATGTCCCGGATTTATTTGGAGATATTGTAGATCCGCAACTCGTTGTTTTCTTTGCTGGAAATCAGTTTATGGTGATGGATGACCTGCTGGAAGCTTTTAAAAAGAAACATCCGAATTACGAACGAATATTCGTTGAAACCTTGCCGCCTGGAATTTTGGCTAAACAAATTGAAGGCGGATCAATTACAATTGGGAATATGAAAATAACCCATAAACCCGATGTATATGCCGCTGGTAAAAATAGAATTGACAGCATGCAAAACCTATTTGCCAGAACTGAGGTCTATGCATACAATAAATTGGCTATTATGGTTCCTAAGGGAAACCCCAAATCAGTAAAGAAAGTCCAAGACCTTGCCCGTAAGGATGTGAAGATAGCAATGCCTAATCCTGCATGGGAAGGAATCGGAAGGCAAATCGTCTCAGTATATAAAAAACTGGGTGGTGCTGAATTAGAAAATAGCATCATGAAGGAAAAAGTAGATAATGGCTCAACCTATTTGACCAAAATTCACCATAGGGAAAGTCCGATGAAGATTCTTTATCAAGAAGTCGATGCTGCACCTGTTTGGTATTCAGAGGTAGTGTACCAACAACTATTAAAGCATCCGGTAGAAATGGTAGAAATACCTAATAATGAAAATATCAAAGCTACTTACATGATTGCTGAAATGAAGGATGCACCTAGAGCACAAGCTGCCAAAGATTTTGTAGATTTCATGAAGTCGGCGGAAGCAAAAGCAATTTATAAGAAATATGGTTTTGAAACACCATAGTTTGTTTAATTAAAATTGAAAAGGGATCCAAGTCTTGATTTGGATCCCTTTTTTAATTTACTTTTTTATTTTCTTGATGGCCTTGTTAGCTCTTTTGGTAGCCGTACTGATTTTATAATCTAGCCATTTATCTTTAAATATCTTTCGCATGGTATCGTCGAAATGACGAGTCACGAATAAATTCCTCGCTCCTTTTAATTTCTCGCTCAAAGAGTTCGCCAATGCGCGAACAGAAATGGAGTAACCTTCTGTTTCATATTGGATATAATGCCACCAACCAGCAGGCATATATAAAGTCTCGCCTGGATTGATTACGGCTTCGTATCCATCAAGGAATTCCAATCCTGGATAATCCTTGACATCACTCTTCTTCAGATTAGCGATGCTATGAAAGTTATATGGCAACTTATACATTAAGTCCGATTGATTGTTCGGAAACAACCAAATACGTTTTGATCCTTGAAACTGAGAAATGAAGACGTGCGACATATCGATATCAAAATGGTTCCTCGTAGCGGAACCTTCGCCTCCAAAAAACATATAAGGTAACCATTGAATTACTTTTCCGCCTGTTACATCATTGAATATAACATCCTTCTTTAATTCAGGACGTATTTTCATTAGATTAAACAAGAATAATCGTAGCTCTGTAGGCTCTTTCTGTATAGTGTCTAAATACTCTCCAAAGGTCATTTTACCCACAGGAGGGCTGGCAGCATGGTTTTGAGATTCCTCTTCCCGACCATAAACGTCGATTTTCTCATTACCCGCTATTTCCTTGAAATAGTCGTAGCTCCACTTGGACCAACAAGGGCTATCTTTACTGATAAAATCCTTGATGATAACCGGCTGACCCTTATTAAGATAGTCCTTAATAAAGTCCTTTGTAGCTATTCCAGATATACTATTAACAGGTTTTAATTTCACAATATTCCCATTTTTGAGTTAATGCAAACATAAAAAAAATATTTCTACAATAAATATACCTAACCCAATACAGTGTTAATTTTATGTCTAATTTTCCGAAATTTAGGGAGAAATAATTTATTAAAAAATGATAAAAATCAAATTTGTCGATGTTCTGATTATTTCGATTTCTTTCGCAGTAAATTCTCACTAAAAACAACAAAAAAAAGACTATCCTGTTTGGGATAGTCTTTATATTTTTTAGGACGATGCCTATTTATTGGCTTGTTTAATATATTGCTCGATCGCCATCGTCATACTTGGGGCATTTGGAGTCGGCGCTGGAATATCCAGTATCAATCCATGTTCAAGTAAGGCTTGCTGAGTAGTAGCACCAAAAGCTGCTACGCGAGTATTGTTCTGAACAAAATCCGGGAAGTTTTCATATAAGGACTGAACACTAGATGGACTAAAGAACACAATGATATCGTAAAAAACATCCTTCAGATCCTTAATATCTGAAATCACTGTCCTGAATAGAACTGCAGGCGTGAAATCATATCCATTCTCTTGCAACCATCGCTGTGTTTCTTCATTGGCAACATCAGAACAAGGAAATAAAAATTTCTCCTTATTATGTTTCTTCAAAACATCTTCTAAATCCTGCGCTGTTTGTTTTCCAAAGAAAATTTTGCGCTTGCGATATTGAATATATTTTTGAAGATACAGTGCAATCGTTTCTGAAATACAAAAGTACTTGAGCTCCGCCGATACTTCAAAACGCATTTCCTCACATACTCTAAAGAAATGATCAACCGCATTCTTACTCGTGAAAATGACCGCAGAATAATCTGCAAAATTTACCTTCTCTTTTCTGACGTCTTTTGCCGAAACGCCTTCTACATGTATAAATCCTCTAAAGTCTAATTTTAAATTATACTTCTCTGCTAGTGTGAAATAGGGAGATTTATCGTTTTCAGGTTTTGGTAAAGTAACTAAAATGCTCTTTACTTTTTTGGATCTTTCTACATCAATCTGCATATACTCTTTCTTAATTACTTAGTGACCTCACTAATATCAAAATTGGTGCTAATTCGAGACTGCAAAGATAAAGAATTAAATAAAAAATAGAAAATTTGAAATGTCCGAATAGATGAAATGCAGTCCGAATAAACCTATACGAGAATAAAATAATTACAATAACAATGTAGATGATTGAGATCAATTGAAAATAATTTGCCGGAATAAAGACAACTGCTAGTAAAAATGGCATGAGGAAAAACATGCTGTTAAAATATACTAGGTAAAGAATTGCAATATATTCCCGTACAATTTTGTCCAATTGAAAAACAAATGACACAAATCGAATCAGTAAAATTTTCGCTATAAATAGTAAAGCAATGAGGCCAGAATTTTTTAGAAAATTTTCGAAAGTAAGATAATTTTTGTCGCCGAAACTTGACACAATCACGACCACAAACAATCCTAAAGAAAGACTGAATACGGCATATAAAAATATATAGGGCCAAGACGTCGCAAGGTTATCTTCCTTACTCACCTGTAAGAGCAATCGCTCCTTATAATAGGCATCAACAATTATCTTTAATTCTACCGGAAAGACAATCCTGAGAACACCTAATACCAGAAATAACAAAAATACAATCAATAATACCCAAGCTGGCCGATTATCCTTCTCTAATCCATCCTGAAGCAAGGATTGCTTCTGTTGGTAGCCAATATCATCAATCCCGAAAAATAAATCCTGGCTCCCTCTTTTTAGGGTAGAATCAAATTCTATTTTTAAATAGTTCAACTCTTTGTAGGGAGAAAGAATAATTTGACTATTTTTAAGGTTGTTGTCCAAGGATTCGAATAAAGCAACTCGAGCTAATGAGTCTCTAACTGCTACTGAATCAACAACAGAAACAGAATCTACTGGCAAATTTTGCCCATAACTTTTAGGAGCAATAAATATGCTGCTGAAAACAAGAAATAAGAAAAACCCAATAGTAATTATATGCTTCATGAAAGTCGTAAAGTTAGAATAATTTAATCGCTTTATAAATTGAAAAAATGAGTAAAAAAGAAATAGTAAGATGTGGCTGGTGTGGAACTGATAAATTGTACCAAGACTATCATGACAAGGAATGGGGTAAACCTACTAATGACGATAAAATCTTGTTTGAGTTTCTAATCCTGGAATCTGCCCAAGCTGGCTTGAGTTGGATTACAATCCTCAAAAAAAGGGAAGGATATAGAAAAGCGTTCTCCAACTTCGACTATAAAAAAATCGCAAAATATTCTGACGCAGATGTGGACCGCTTATTGGAGGATACCGGAATTGTAAGAAATAGATTAAAAATAGCAAGCAGCATTCATAATGCTAAGATATTCATGGAAATTCAAAAGGAATTCGGCAGTTTCTATAATTATCTTTACAGCTTCCTGCCTGATCAAAAACCTATTGTCAACTTTTTAGAAGACTTAAAAGATGCTCCTGCCAAAACTGAACTCTCGGATAAAATCGCAAAAGACCTTAAAAAACGGGGGATTAAGTTTTTTGGCTCTACAACCTGTTACGCCTATATGCAGGCAATCGGAATGGTGAATGACCATTTGGTCTCTTGTAGTTTTAGATAGAACTTGTAAGGGGGATATTTTTATAGATATTCTGTAGGTTACGGCATTGTCCATTGTAATCCAATCCGTAGCCTACAACAAACTCCCGTTCAATTTCAAACCCAACATACATGATATTATCAAACGAATAAAGTAAACATTCTGGCTTAAGTAATAAGGTGGCAACAGAAATACTTGCCACACCCAATCTTTCCAAAGCCTCAATCGTATGAACCAAGGATCTACCAGAATCCACAACATCCTCGACAATGACAACGTGTCGACCTTCCAGCGACATCCCCACCCCTATCAACTCATGTATTTCACCCTGATTGGTACCCGCATATGAAGCTAACTTTACAAAGGACATTTCACACGGAATATGGACTTGCTTCATCAAATCAGCCATAAACATAAAACATCCATTTAACACTCCTACAAATACCGGATGCTTATCTTCATACCTCAAATTAATATCAATCCCTATCAAACGGATCCTTTTCTGAATTTGCTCATAATCAATCATAAGTTCAAATTCCAAACCATCTATTAATATATTCCTCATGACTTAATTATTTTCTTCTTCTTTGCTCTTACCAAACAATTTCTCCAACAGTGTCTTCCGAATCTGTTCTTCCTTATCGATTTCATCCACAATATCCTTAATATCGTCATGCGTCATCATGGAATCTGGAATTCCTTTCGGTCTTGGTGGTCTTAGGCTTGATTGCAACTCAACTTGATAAAAACCGTAATTCGCAGGAACATTCTCCCCTTCCAACTGATTCAGTTTATTCATAATATAACCGTATGTATTAAAATGCTTCAATACCCAAGGTTTTAAATGTCCTGTATAATCAAAAGAAGAAAGCCCAGTTTTTGGCCTAGGGATAATACTTGATAGATAAAGACTCTCCCCAATCGTAAGCTCAGATGGTTTTTTACCAAAGTAATACTTTGAAGCTTCTGAAATCCCATATACATTCTTGCCCCATTCAATGATATTCAAATATATCTCCAATAAACGATCCTTGCTCACCTGCTTAGACTGTTCCATCAACCAAACCAATAGGATTTCCTCAAACTTCCGCATCATCGTCTTGTTCCTGTTGAGATAAAGATTCTTGATCAATTGCATGGAAATCGTACTGGCACCCCGTTTGAATTTCTTCTCCTTGATATTCGTCACAATAGACAACTCAAAAGCCTCTAATTCAAAGCCATTATGCTTATAGAAAAATGGATCTTCCGTATTTAATACCGTTTTCTTTAAAATTGGCGCAATCTGACCCAATGGCGCAAAATTAGGATTAGTTGCATCCAACCTAATATCGCGCATCTTTAAGGTGTCCTCATAGGCTTCATAGACAAAAGGACCATTTAAATCCGCAATATTGGCCTTACCCCATTTCTTGATTTTTAAATTTTGATCATTGATCTTGGAGGAAAACTTCAATTCATCAGGATCATCTAAATCCACATTAAAATCCATATCATATTGGATATCTCCTTCAACCTGAATTCCATCCAAGGTTTCGAATAACCCTACCGGAAGGGCATCAAAGAAATTCTGAGCCTTAAACATCCCGGTATGAACGGCCATCTCTAGTATTTTCTTTGGTTTACGACTGAACTTTAACTTCGGCTCGAATGAAAAATCCTTGACCTTCACCTTGGTTCCTTGCACCAGTTCAATTGTATTCTCAGACACTAAAAACCCACCTTTTGCAGAACCACCCGGCAACACTATGGTTTCCAATGATAATCGCTTGTGATTAACCCGTAGGTTTTTAGCACTCACCCCTCCCAACATCTCCAAACTCTCCTTGCCCTTTCTAGACACATTATCCAAATGAAAACTTAATTCATCAAAGCTTACATTCAATCCAAACCTCCGGCCTATAAAAGGAATTTTTGCATCCTTGTTATCTGATGAGATAATGACATTCATCGTCTGTCTGCTGGAATTGATATTTCCTTTAAAATTCCACTTCGCCTCCTGCTCATTTAGGAAAACATCAATATCATAATCCCCATCATCAATCAATCCTTCTGGAATTCTAACTACCTGTGTGGAGGCTGAATCCTGAAAAGAAAGACTCACATTTTCAAGATTTAAATTATCTGGAACGGCTTGAAAGGCACGCTTTAGGAGATTATCTATCGTTTCTGCTAAAGTCTTGGCCTCTTGTTTCGTTTCAGTACTATCCTGTTCTGTACGTTTGCGGAATAAAAAATCATAATTTGAGGTACTATCATGCTTGACAAGAGTGATATCAGCATTTTTAAGATCTAACTCATCCAATTGAACAGTCCCTGACAATAAAGGAAAAAGCTTTACCGAAACTTTAAACTGGTCGATTGCAGCTAACTGCTCCGCACTGTCTGGATAAATCTTAACTTTTTGGAAATCTACTGTCGTCAGACCCGCAAATTCATATTTCTGAACATCGAAATTCAATTGATAATCCTCTTTCAGCTTTTTTTGAACTTTGGCAACAGCCTTGTTCAACATATCTCCGCGAATCGACATCGCATAAATAAAACCAATCAACAACACAGCCAATACCGAAGCAGCAGAAATTATGAACCATCTTTTCTTTACGAAACTGAAATCGTGAACCTTGAATCTTTTATTATCTAACATATATGAATAGAAATCCGATGATTAAAGTAAAAATATGCAAAAATCATTAAAAACATCATTATGACAAGATATTGAGCTTCTTTCTTTAATTTTGTTAAATTAATTTAAATCCATGATTACTAAAGAACAGATTTTAGATGCTTTAGGGAATGTTGAAGAACCAGATTTAAAAAAAGACCTGGTAACACTCAATATGATCGAAAACATCGAAATATTACCCAATAAAATCAAATTCGATGTGGTCTTGACCACTCCTGCCTGCCCAATGAAGGGCCATATTGAACATGCTTGTCGGAATGCAATTGCACTTTTTATTTCCAAAGAAGTTGAAGTGGAAATTAATATGACCGCGAGAGTTCGTGCCGTAGAAACATCCCAATTAAAGAATATCAAGAATATTATCTTGGTGTCTTCTGGTAAAGGTGGTGTTGGTAAGTCTACGGTGGCAGCAAATTTAGCATTAGCATTGGCAAATACAGGTGCTAAAACAGGTCTTCTTGACGCAGATATTTATGGCCCTTCGGTGCCATTAATGTTCGGAGTGGAAGACGCTAAACCACAATCTTCTCAAGGTCCTGATGGAAAAAATAGAATCATCCCGATTGAAAGATTCGGATTAAAACTATTATCAATAGGATTCTTTACGGATCCTAACCAACCGATTCCTTGGAGAGGCCCAATGGCAACTTCTGCCATTAAACAACTATTTGGAGACACGGATTGGGGTGATCTCGATTATTTGATCGTAGACATGCCTCCTGGTACTGGTGATATCCATATAACAACGGCGCAAGGCTACCCTATTTCAGGAGCTGTAATTGTAACAACCCCTCAACAGGTCGCTCTGGCAGATGCAATCAAGGGGATGGCCATGTATCAGATGGAAGGTGTAAAAGTTCCTATTGTCGGTGTTATTGAAAATATGTCCTACTTTACCCCTGCTGAATTACCTGATAACAAATACTATATTTTTGGTAAGGATGGTGGAAAAAGATTGGCGACAGATAATAATGTACCTTTCTTAGGGGAAATTCCTTTGGTGAAGTCAGTTGCTGATGCTGGTGATAATGGGTTTCCAATCGCCTTGGATCAGGACGAGCCTGTGGCAGCAGCATTTGCAGAAATCGCTGGCCGCGTAGCACAAGAGCTGAGTATATTGGCCGCAAAGGCTTAATATTAAAGATATAAAAAAGAAAGAAGGTGTCTAAAAAGGCACCTTCTTTTGTTTTAATACCTTTCTTGATCTCAATTATATTTTAAACAATATTAAGCTGCAAGTCGATTTTCTGTACTTTTCATCACGCTGATAGCTTGATTTATCGCAAATAGGGAGTTGTTGCCACCAGGTTTACCAATTAAAGTTTTGCTTTCCCACTTTTTTGCCCATTTTCTTAGGTTATGGGCAATAGCCATCAATCCGAACTCCACAGTAACTTTCTCGAGTCCTTTCATACTAAAGCGGGTAAACTTGTTGTTGCTTTTCATCTGTCCAAATACCGCTTCGACTTCCACGGGTCTTTTGCTTCGATGGTATAGCCCTTGTGTCGATAGTAGTCTTTCTCTAGCTTTAGCCTTGAGCCAAGCAAGGCGGTGATTGACTTCAATCAGACGATTGCCCTGTGCTTTATGACACCCATCACGCATCGGACAGCCCTCACATCGCTGAGCTTGATAGCAGCTCACCTGGGCGGCATATCCGTTGGTACTGACCCTGGTTGTTTGTCCGACAAAGCTTAGTTTCTGTCCTGCCGGACACACATAAAAATCCTCCTGATCATTGTAATATAGGTTCTGTACCGAAAAAGGATCCTGCTTATGCTTTCGCTTCTGCTCCATATGGAAGTAATTGTACTTGATAAAAGCGGTTATATCCTGTCCTTCCAACAACTCATAGTTCTGCTCACTGCCATATCCGGCATCTGCGACGATTGACTCACTTTGTTTTCCGTAACGGGACTCAAAGCCTTCCAAATGTTCCGGTAGGGTTGTCGTGTCTGCGGTAGTCTGATGGATACTGTAATGGGTGATGAACTGTTCCTCGGTACTGATCTGTGTATTGTAGGCGGGTTTGAGTTGACCGTTCTTCATGTGATCCTCTTTCATGCGCATAAACACAGCATCGGTATCGGTCTTACTATAACTATTGCGATCCCCTAGTATTTTCAGCTGTTCTTCATATTTCTGCAATCGTGGCAAGTAGTCATCTTCGAGTTTCTTAAGCTGCTTATCGGTAGACTTATTGGCCACTTTGAGCTTTGCATTGATCGCTTTGATCTTTTCCTTCAGCTGCGTGCTGTCGATAGCCTTGCTAACTTCTTGATTGCCTAATGTAGATTGGTCTTGGGTAATCTGCGCATCAATATCGGCAAGAACCGAAGCGATGTTCGCTTCTAACTTTACCTTGTTTTTCTCAACCGATTTCTTCCATACAAACGTATAACGACCAGCTGCAGATTCGATCTTGGTACCATCAACATACTGAACTTTCAGGCTGACGTACTCCATTTCATGTAACATCCGGACGATACTTGCAAACAACTCCTGTATTTGCCCCTTAAGACGCTTCCCCCTGAAATAGTTGATCGTACGATAATCAGGGGTACTGTTGCCAGAAAGCCACATGAAATAGATGTTCTCTTGTAAGGCGCGTTCAATCTTTCGGCAAGAATAGATATTGCTTAAATAGGCGTAGAACAACACTTTGATGAGCATCCGGGGATGGAAACTAGTAGTGCCTCCCCCTTTATAAAGTCGGATAATATGATCCAGATCCAACTGATCAACAACCTGATTCACCAACCGAACAGGATGGTTCAATGGAATACGATCAAAAATATTTTCAGGAAATAGACTCGGACTATTGGATGGAAGAGCTTTGAATTGTATGTTTGCCATATTGTTTTTTGGGTGCACCTTAAGATACTAAATCTTAAGGACAAAAAACAGAAAACCCCGCCATTTTTTAATGACGGGGTTATTTTTTTTTAGAGACCTTTTTAGACAGCCCCTTCTCTTTTTAATTTATTGTTCCCAGCCATCATTCTGCTTTAGCTCCGGAAATAATGCCGCACCTGATTCTGTAACTGTTGCTGCTGCATCACGTTCCTTTAATAAGGCTGCTAAATAATCTCTCGCAACTCCTTCTTGACCCAAATTATAAGCCGCCTCCGCAGCAGTTAAATACATCTCGGAAATCCTTAAGATTTTCTTAGTTCCGTATTTTTCCAAATCTGGATATTTTTTGATGATAAAAGCTGGATTCTCCGCATTTGCCCTAACTCCTACCTCAATTAATTTTTTTCGCTCATCGGTAGCTGAATATAAGTCATAGAATGATTTATAGCTAAACCATCTCCATAACCCTGCTGGCCAAAGAAATAAGCAAGTTCATCAAAGCCTGCATTGTCAATTTGATCGGAAACGAGTTCAAAGAGAGTCTCGGTTCTTAGCGTATTTGATCCTGTGGCATTCCAATAGGCACCTAGGCCTGAGGTAGGAACCAAAGTCACCTTTGAATTATCAATAACCTCCTTTGCTTCATTCAAAGCCAATTGATATGCCGCATTGTTGCCTTTATGTAAATTAACCCTTGCTTCTAACGCTCGAACAGCATATTTCGTAAATCTACTGGTATTTGTTCCTGTCGTAATTAAAGTATAGGCCTGCCCTAGGTCTGCTAAAACTTGCTTATAAACTTCATCAACAGTATTCCGAGCAGGCATTCCTTCAATATCAAACTTCAATACCAAGGGAGCTCCCATGCCATTTGGATTATCCGTATAGGGCCTAGCGAAAAACCTAACCAATTCAAAATACATTAATGCCCGAATGGCATAGGCTTCTCCCTTGTATTGGTTTATATTTACCTCATTACCAGTGGGTGTTGAATGAATAATATTATTCGCACGGTTGATGACGCGATAGGCGTTAGTCCATATACCCGTATACCACTGGTTGTTAATGACAAAATTCAAATTGAATATTTCCGTATATCGTCCTGCATTCCGAGTCGATAAAGTCACATTATCTGCCCAAAGATCTCCCATCAATGGAATACTGCGACCATATAAATCAAATACCCTCATCCCAGCGTAAGTTCCCGTAACGGCAGATAATAAATCTGTATCCGTCAATAATGCCTCCTTTTCATCCACCGCAGTATAGGGAGGCAGATTTAAGAACTCCTTCTTACATGAGCCTAATATGGTCAAACAAAGGAATCCGATTAATAAACTAGATTTTATATTTAGTTTCATGTCTTTACATTTTTAAAATCCTACATTAATACCAAATGTGTATGTCTTTGGAATAAATACATCAAAATTGGTAATACCTTGTGTTCCTCCAGCAACTTCCGAACTTCCTGATTCCGGGTCAAATGGTAAAGTGTCATCCTTTACCCATGTCCATAGATTAGAACCACGGAAATAAACCCGTAAATTACTGACCTTCCAATTGTTAATAATAGATGACGGCAAGGAATAACTCAATGTAATATCTCTTAAACGAATAAAACTTCCATCTTTAAGCAAACGGTCAGATGCAGCAAACGAGTTCCTATTCCCTCCAAAAACAGGCTTCGGAACATTCGACTGATCCCCTGGCTTTTGCCATCTCTCTAATTCCATCGCACTTTGGTTATAACTACCATAATAGGCTCCACCACTATTCTGATAGCTATAAAATCCTTGATAAATATGATTTCCAAAATTGTAATAGAAAAATGCATCTAGACCAATGCCTTTATAATTCATGTTCGTTCCAAAACTTCCAAAATATTTAGGCATTGAAGATTTTCCTAAATCAACCCGCTTCGCTAACCGATAGTCATTTGTAGTTTCTGTTCTTGATTCGTCGATATACCATTTTGGATCTCCATTCTCTGGATCAGCACCTGCCCATTGTGGTAAGAAAAATGAGAAATAATCCTCCCCAACTTTTCTACGGTATGGACTCTCAACTAAATCATCTCGAACCAAACTCGTCGTTGTATTTTTATTCGCAGATATATTGAAACTTAAATCCAACCTGAAATCATCAGTACGAACCGGAGTACCATTGGCAGTAAACTCAATACCCCTGTTTCTTAAACCAGCAAAGTTTGAAACATAATCCGGAAATCCGGTCGATAAAGGAATTGGAACCCGGTATAATAAGCCCTTCGATTCTCTATTATAGAAATCAAATACGGCAGATAATCGATTATCTAAAAATGTCGCATCCAAACCTACATCAAATGAATTCGTTCTTTCCCATGTCAAATCTCGTAATCCATATTGGATAGGACCACTACCAATATTGCCATTATAAACAAAATTGTAGGTTGTACGCGTGTATCCATATAAGGTTCTCCAAGTATTATTACCAATACCAGCATTACCTGTGACACCATAGGAACCACGTAACTTCAAAGCATTAATGAATGATATATCCTTGATAAAATCTTCCTGTTCAATATTCCAGCTACCTGCAGCGGACCAGAAATTACCAAATTGCTTTTCTTCACCAAAACTAGAAGAACCATCATTACGATAACTCCAAGAGAGAACGTACTTGTTTTTATATGAAAAGTCCCCTAAAGCTAAAAATGAAGCAAAGGAATAATCATCATTGGAACCCGAAGCGCCAATTGGGGTAGCTCCAACGGATGGAACAGTGTATTTCGGGTTTAATGGAACTTTATAAACAGCAACCGAAGAATAGTAGGATTGAGATTTTTGAGCCTCATAACCCACTTTAACATTAGCTACCCAATCCTTTGCTTGATCTATATCCCATCTATAATCAATTAAGTTTGTCCAAACCCAATTGAAATATCGAGTATAATCCCGATAACTACGACCTCCAACGTTTCGACCATCACCATAATTTGGATTATTATAATAGTCCTCTTCGATATTATTATAGTCTATACCGTACTTGCTGGAAATTTTTAAATTCGGTAGGATATTATATTCTCCATAGATACTACCAATAGCTTTTTGCGTATTATTATTACGGCTATCCTTGTCCAAAATCTCTAAGGGATTATAAAGTCCGGCGCCCGCAGCTAAGGGACCGGAAATAAAATTAGATCCATCATCATTTCTTGCCCGAAAATTAGGCATTAAGAAAAAACTCGTCAAAACTGGATTCCCGAATGCTCAACTATTTAATAGTCCTCTTAAATTTGAACTGGAACCCAAAATATTAGCCCCAAAAGTGAATTTATCACTTGCCTTATGCTTCAAATTGATTTTCCCAGAATACCTTGTAAAATCAGACTTTGGAATGGTTCCTTCTTGTTTAAAATATCCCCCACTTACACTAAATGTCGTCTTATCATTCCCACCATCAGCAGCCAAATTATATTGTTGTTGATTTCCTCTACGTGTAACGACATCATACCAATTCGTATTCACATTCGGATCGATGCCAAAACCATTTTCCCCAGTCACGAATTCACGAATATTTCCTTGGTTTAAACCATAATTTGCCGCCATCCCAGCATTGTTTAATAAAGCCTCCCCAATTAGCATGATGTTTTCCTCTGTGGTAAGAGGTCTAGCGCGTCCCGGACTAACTCCCGGTTGCACTGAACCATAATCTGCATCCAGAGAAATCCTTGTTTTTCCCGATAGACCTGACTTCGTCGTAATCAAAATAACACCATTACTCCCCCGAGAACCATAAATCGCGGTAGAGGCTGCATCTTTTAAAACCGTCACATTCGCCACATCATTCGGATTGATACCTGCTAAAACATTGGCAGTTGGGGTAGCACGGGAAAGATCCCCCGAATTCACTGGAACCCCATCAATCACATACAAAGGAAGTGAAGAGCCACTAATGGAACCCAATCAACGAATTCGGATATTCTGCATCGAACCTGGCTGGCCCGAACCACCTGTCGATTGTAAACCCGCAACCTTTCCCTGCATAGCTCTATCTAAGGATGGAAATGGCGTTTGTGCAATTTCTTTTGAACTCACAACGGTACTCGACCCAGTTTGCTTTAAACGCGTAGTCGTACCATAACCGGTAACAACGACCTCATCCAAGGCCGTAACATCCTTAATTAATTGAACATCAATCCTGGTCCTAGTCCCTACATTTAATCGCTGACTCGCATAGCCAACAAATGAAAAAGCTAAAATAGATTGATTGCTTACTGAAATTGAGTAATCTCCATTCCCATCGGTTTGAGTAGCTAAGGTTGTGCCTACCAAAACCACTGAAACCCCAGCAATAGGACTTCCATCGCTCGCAGATGTTACCCTCCCAGTAACCTCCCGATTTTGCGCATAGGCCACCCCTAACAGGCAGACAAACACAAAAATAAACATGAGTAATCTTTGTTTCATAATTTAATTGTTTAGTAAATTTCTTTATATATACATAACAAATGTTAAGTAAGCGAAGTTAAATTGGCTCCTAAATCCGCTTTAGATTATATTATTATAAATTTGATTAATTTATTTAATATTTCAAAGTGATTGCCAATAATTTATTAATCTTAGATTATACTTTATATATCAATAGGCAACATAAAAATCATAAAGAAAAAGGTTTTAGCCTTATATAGTTTTACTAGAATTCAAATAAAATTTAATAAAAACAGAAGAATAATTTTTGGAGATTTTTTTCCTGCAGTTCAAATAAAATAAATCTGAACGGAGAGCTTCCAAAAATCAAGGAGGTTAACAATTGCACACAAAAAAAGCGACCGAAGAAAAATTCTTCGGTCGCCTATTTAGACCCTTGTGACTGACTAATTCGTCAGAGTCTATATTTTATTCAAGACTAGTATCCGTCGTTTTGAACTAACTGAGGGTTTCTTTGAATATCATTCAAAGGTAATGGGAATACCAATCTTCCGTTACCCCATTTGTATTCTGGAACAACACTATGCGCAGGTAGGTTTCTACCAGTACGTAGGAATTCGAATAATCCTTGTCCTTCAAATGCTAACTCAATTCTTCTCTCATTTAAGATCGCAGCAATTAAATCAGATTTGCTTGCTGGAGCAACTGCTGTAGCTTTTGATCTTGTACGAACTTGGTTAACTAATGCAATAGCATTCGCATCAACTCCTGAAGCAATATTTGCTAAAGCTTCTGCTTTGATTAATAAAATCTCAGAGTAACGTAAGATTGGAGCCCAGTCAGATACTTTCGTATATTTCGCAGTCCAAAATGCACCGTTTGCTTCTGTAATTAATTCAGTACGTCTTAAATCTGTAGCACTCATTAATGCAACATATTTAGGATCAATTTGAATATCCGCTCTTTGCGTTGGACCGTAATGTTGACCTAATGCATTATTCGTATTCGGGTTATCACCACCGTTGTGAGCTACTGAGAAAATGTTCTCAGGAGTAATGTAGGTATCAAAACCTTCTAATGGTGAAGCATTTAATTTATATACTTTTAACGCCTCTACCTTATTAGCATATTCTAAGGCTTTAGCATAATCTTTCTTATACAAGTTAATTCTTGCTAACAATCCGTAAGCCGCTCCTTTTGTTGCACGACCAACATTATTGATCGATGGAGTACCACCTGAATTAGGCAAATCTACAGCCGCTTCTTCAAGATCCTTGATCATTTGATCATAAACCTCTTTTACAGTGTTTCTTGGCACTTGGTTCTCTGGTGCGAATGGCGCATCAGTAGCTGTTAACACCAATGGAACTCCTAAATGTGTAGCTCCAGATGTAAATCCATAAGGTTGAGCCCAAAGGTTAACCAAATAGAAGTAAGATAAGGATCTGATAAACTTAGCCTCAGCAATAAATTGCTTCTCTTTATCCGCAGTTACTACACCTGGATTTGCAGTAATATTCTTAACGAACAAGTTTGCTTCGTTAATTGTTCTATATCCTGCTGTCCATGCTAATCCTACTATACCATTGCTGGAATTTAAGGCGGTAAAGCTAGGGATATCACCAAAATATGTTGGGTTCCCACAGTCAATTCCTCTGATATCAGCATAAATCAATACGCGTCCACCTAAGTACTCTGCATTTTGCAATGCATCATACATACCCACAGCAGCTTTCTCAACACGACTTGGATCTTTGAAGATCTCAGTTGGTGACAAGTTTGCATATGGTTCTTCAAATATTTGCTTTTCACATGATACAAATGTCGCTGAAGCAACTAAGATACATGCAAAATATTTCTTAATGTTTTTCATCTTGTTCTTATTGTAATGAAATGTTTAAACCAAGTGTATAAGTTCTAGGTTGTGGAACAGATCTGTTATCAACACCAATCGCGATGTTTGAGTTATTTCTGTTCAAACTAACCTCTGGATCTTGACCTGTATAGCCAGTAATTACAAATGCATTGTAAACTTGACCATACAATCTTAAGCTACTGATACCCCATCTAGATAAATCATTGAATGTATACCCTAAACTGATCGTACGCATACGCAAGAAATCACCTTTTTCCAAGAAACGAGTTGACGCTTGGTTAGCAGTAGTTTCTGTCATATATAATTTCGGAACGTCAGTTTGTTGACCTGGTGTAGTCCATCTGTCTAAAATTTCTGATCCGTTGTTTACAAAGTAGTTTGACAATAAAGATGCTCTTGTTGAGTTATAGATGCTGAATCCGCCAGTATAGACCATTGAGAATCCAAAATCAATATTTTTGTAAGTAAAGTTGTTATCTAAACCACCATAGTATTTAGGTAAACCTGACTCATCTAAATATTGAGCATCTCCACCTCCAACGCCTGAACCTGCAGCTGTTGTAACTCCATCAGTATTTGTATAAGTCCATGATTTATCTGCCTGATTGTAAGTTTTGTAACCACCATCAGCAGTGTACCACATTGGATCTCCAGTTTGGCTATCAACACCTCTCCATTTGATCAACTTGTAAGTACCTAATCTTCTTCCAACGCTTGCAACTGAGAATCCATCAACCATGTCAGCACCTTCTGTAACTAATGAAGTTACTTCGTTGTTAACTGTTGTAAAGTTCAAAGATGTATTCCAAGTGAAGTTTTCACGAGTCATGGTTTTAGCATTTACTGAGAATTCAATACCACTGTTTTTCATTGAACCAATGTTCGTCTCAATTGCACCACCCGGTACACCAACAGTTGATGGTGGGTTAGCATTCAAGATTAAACCTGAAATATCATTCTTGTAATAATCAACAACGAAATTCAAACGGTCATTCAAAATAGTGAAATCAACACCAACATCTAATTTTGTTGATGATTCCCATCTTAAATCAGCATTACCCATTTGTGAAGCAGAGAAACCATTTAATGTAGTATATGCTCCACCACCGTATAATGTACGCGCAGCGTATGCTCCAACTCCACGAGAGTTACCTACTTTACCGTATGATCCTCTTACTTTTAAATAGTTCAACCACTCAACATCTTTTAAGAAGTCTTCATTTGAAGCAACCCATCCTAATGACATTGAAGGGAAACTACCCCATCTTGAGTTCAATCCAAAACCTGAGAATGCATCTGAACGGAAAGCAACTTCAGCTAAGTATTTATCATTGAATACATATCCAACACGTCCAAAATATGACTGTAAACCTGTTGAGAATAATGTACCACCTGACCATAACATTACATCTGATGTTCCTGGTACTGAACCAGTATAAGTTCCATCAATCAAATCAGTAAAGAATGTATCACTGAAGTCATTACCACCAGCATATACTTGTTTCTCTTTCGTGAACTGTGATTCCATACCTAAGGTTGCAGAAATACGGTGAACCCCAAATTGTCTATCGTAGTTCGCGTAGTTTTGCCAAACCCATTGATTTCTGTAACGAATATTGTCCTGAACCATACCATTGTATGACATACCTAATCCACCAATTAATGGATGAGCATATTGATGCTCGTAGTTATTTAAGTAGTCAATACCATATTTTGTCGAAATTTTCAATCCTTGGATTGGAGAAATCTCAGCATAAACATTACCTAATAATTGCTCAGGTGTATTTTGGTTAAATTGTAATGCAGATGCAGCATATGGATGCGCGATGTTTCCACCAACTAAGTTTGTTCCATTTACTACACGTGTATTATTTCCGTATGTTAAGTATCCGTTTGATCCTAAGTTATATCCTGTAGAAGTTGCAGGATTTGAAAAGGCCATTGTAGGGAATGCTTGTAATGCAGAAACAGTAACACCATTTACATAACGGTCAGTTAATACACCATTATTTAAAGTTTTTGAGTATGAAAGGGAAATTCCAGTCTTCAACCATTTAAGTGGATTGATGTCAGTATTTAAACGAACCTGTCCAGTTTTTAATGAGTTGTTCTCTAGAATACCTTTTTGATCTAAGTAACGAACCGATCCAAAGTAGTTAGCTTTCTCTTGTCCACCTGAAATCGATACAGAGTTATCATATCCAATACCATTTCTGTAAACCTCATCTAACCAATTTGTTCTATCATTTACTCCATCACCATCAACATCTGATTCTTTCGCAATTTCTGTTACACCAGAAAAATACTTAGAAGCATTGGAAATCTTCTCATTACTGATTTTCATGAAGTCCTCAGCACCTAACATATCCAACATCTTCGCTGGACGGCTAAACGTTGTTTTGGAATCAAATGCAATGTTTGTAGTTCCTTTTTTACCACGTTTTGTGTTAATTAAAATTACACCATTCGCAGCACGTGAACCGTAAAGAACTGCAGCACTCGCATCTTTTAACACCTCAATAGATTCAATATCATTGCTATTGATCATCGCTAATGGGTTAAAACGTGTTCCGTTTCCTGAGTTAAATACGTTGGTGTTCTCAACTGTATTCATTGGAACTCCATCAATAATGTATAATGGCAATGAACTTGATGAAATGGAGTTGATACCACGGATACGAACGGATACACCATCTCCTAAGGTACCACCTGATGATCCTACTTGAACACCAGCCATTTTTCCTGATAGTGCTTGGTCAAAACTCAAACTTGGCTCTTTCGCTAATTTATCCCCAGAAACTCTACTTTGAGATCCTGTTAAATCTTTGATTAAACGAACACCATAACCTGTAACAACAACCTCCTCTAAAGAAGTCTCATCAGTTTCTAACTGAACATTTACGGTTGTGTTGCTTCCAACACTAACTCTCTTTGATGCATAGCCTACAAAAGAGAAGTTTAATGTAGCGTTGCCTTCAACAGAGATACTATAATTCCCTGATCCATCAGTCTGAGTAGCTGAACTTGTACCCACAACTAATACTGACACGCCACCAAGCGGGGCTCCATCGGTAACCGAAGTTACTTTACCACTCACTTGACGATTTTGCGCAAACGCTACACCAACAATGCAGGTTAACACAAAAATTAAGCTGAGTAATTTGTGTTTCATAAATTTTGCTATTAATTAAAAGTTTTAAAACAGAGTCTGTTAAAAATTGTTAAACAGTTGACAAATATATATTTCCCTTAAATATTTCACAAACATATTCATGAAACATCCAATTTTTATCAAATAAGTAACAAATAAGTTAGTTATTCAACTAATTTATAATTGATAGCAATATTATTTAGTAAAGTGTAGTTTTTTAATATAAAAATGACGTAAATGAATAAGATTTTATTACTAAAACAGAGATAATTTTTCCTTTATATTATTATATTACAGGTATTTAGGACATTCTATTGCAATTTTCTTAATATTTCTAGCTCATTCCTTGTTTAAACACCTTTTAATTGAAATGGAATTTTAACCTACTTAAACCACTATCTTAAAAACTATTTCCAGAAACAGAACTTTAAAATATAATAATAGACCTATTCAAAACAACACAAACACCTAACAGCATTTGTCAGAATATTATTTCGAATCATTCACACTAAATCAAACATTTCTTAACAAACAGCCTGCATAATATACCAGCAAATCGCTCTAGTATTTACTTTGTGTAAAATAAATGATACACAATCGTTACTATTTGATAAACCAGCATGAAATCTATGTTCAAACAGAAAAATGAAAGAAATTATGAAACTTTCAAACTATTTCTTCACAAGAAACATATTGTCATTTCAAGAGCAATGAAATAAAAACTATAATAGACTGAAAATCAATTGCGATAGAAATATTCTATTTATTGAAATAGGACCAAAAATCTTCTTAAAATCTCCGCTATAATTCAGAATTCCTGCTAACGAATACCGCAGGACCAGAAGTGTTCTTTTGAATTAATTAGCATTAAAAAAGGGATTGAACAACGTTCAATCCCCTAGCAATATTAAAGGTAGAATTAGCTTAGGGCTAAGCAATAACTACCTATTTACAAACACAAAAAATTCTTATTAATTTCCTAATCTTAGAAAATCCGAGTCCTAAACTCCTTAATGCTTAAAGTGAATTTATAGGTAGTCCTATAATTTAAATCCTTCCCATCAGCATCTTTTGCCGGAGTCCACTTTCCTGCTCTTCGTAATGCACGTATAGCTGCATCAGCAAGTTCATAACCTGGATCGTCCTCTAGCTTGATATTTGTCGGATCTCCATTGGCTTTGATATCAAAGCTCAACACAAAATCCCCTTGGATTCCTGCATTAAGAGCTTTTTCAGGATATCTAAAATTCTTGTAGAACTTTAAATCAAATTCAGCATCTCCGTCTACTGGCTTGGCACCAGTAATTTTTGAAGACTTATCAATGACGGACATCCCTGGAATTGCGTATGGAAAACGAACCCACTTTGCAACATCCTTTCCATTCTCTTTCCCCGCAGTCCAGTCGCCAGCTTGTTTAATAGCTTTGATCAAATCTAAGGCGCCATTTTCTCCAACATTCTTAACGATATGAATTGAATCCACCTTCCCACTTTCAGAAATTCGCAATTCCAACACAATCTCTCCTTGCAACTTCTTCTCTGAATCTGTTCTTTTTGCAGGAAAGTTTACATTCAAATATTCTACAAATTTGTCAACTCCACTCGGTGGTTCCGGATCAACCTGCTGTCCTAAACCAACAAAAGGTAACAGTAATAGCAAAATTAATAGTCTCATAATATTTCAAATTTGATAAATAACACTTTCCTTAAACTTGAAGCAAAAATAATGCTCAAAAAAAGGGAGGCATAGTACCTCCCTTTATATTTCAATATTTATTATCTAGCTGTACTGTAGGTAAAGACTTCATTAAATGTTAATCTTACATTCCCTGCTTGAGTCATGAAATAACTTACTTCAATTTTCGCTGCTCTACCGTCAGGACCAAAAGTGATTTTATTTACACCAGCTGGATCTAATTTTGCATCACGAGATTGAGAGTTATTCGAACCGTAAGCATTTCTAACTCCAGTGATTTTACCAGTTGTAGGATCAAAATCAAAAATGGGACAGAAGTTACCATAATAAGTGGCACCACCAGTTTCAGTTAAGAAAATAGTACCGTAAATTCCGTAATAGTCATCATGGTACAATACTGAATTAGGTCCATAAGTTTCTAATGCAATCGCTCTCTTAGGATATTGCCCAATATTCTTAGATCCAAGATCTGCAGCAGATCCAGTCACAGTATATACACCATCAACTTTATTCTTCGCACCTATACCCACTAGGATAGCACCAAAGTTCCCAGAAATAGTTCCGGAGGAAACAGATTTAATCCGAAATCCTAAAGCATATGCCTCATCATAATCAAACTTCTCCGGAAATACATTCACCACCAAATTAGCAATACGCTCTCCTTGTGGAATAGTTACTTCTAAGGATGGAATTTGATAATATGAAGATTTCAATGGCACATAGCCAGTCTCATTCTCTTCGTTGTATTTCTCTAGAATGGAATTATCCAATTCTAAAACTATTTTCACATCTCCTGAAGGATTATAAACTCCCGCAATCTGCAATGGAATCATTAATTCATCCTTTGGTTTAATATCATACATCCTATTGAACAATGGATAGGTGCTTGATTTATCAGATGCTGGTGCGGACATATTCTTGAATTCAATAATATTCTCTACAGCTCCATCTGCATCGGGACCAATTTTCTCTTTATCTTTCAGACATGAAGAAAACAGGACGGGAACCATCATTGCCCCAATTATGTATTTTATAACTTTTTTCATCTTAATCTAAATTTATTTTGCCCAAAAAATCTTCGAAGTAAATTTGTCTACAGATGGTACATTTGAACCATTGTAGGCAACTTCCGTATTTGGATATGGAAATCTTGTTGGTAATTTATCCGGTGAAGTCGCAGCTGATTGAATAGAAACAAATGTATTTCTAGCATTCGCTTTATTATTCAAATAAATCTGATTGTTTGCCGGGTTACGAATAGAAGGATAATTTGTTCTTCTAAATTCATTCCATCCTTCATGCGAAAACAATAAATTGAAAGCAATAAATTTTTGAGTAATAATGGCCTCAATTTTCTTTTCAGTGGTAGTTGCAAGGTCAAAGTTTACTAAAGCACTTTCAGGATTTTCTCCTTTATATTTAGTCAAATATTCTTCAGCATTAGCGCCGTTAACAACAACATCAGTTTCACCTTTATTTAAATATAAATAGGATGTTTTAATACCATTCTCAAAATAGGTCTTTGCATTTCCAGTCATGATGCCTCTTAATACAGCTTCTGCAGCTAAAAAGTTAGCCTCTGCTGCCAGCATAACTGGTTGACCTGCTCCTGGACCTTTTGTAACACCATATCCGCGGTAGTTCGAAGGACCAATATTCCCATTCAATGGACTTAAAACCCAAGTAGAAGGTGATAAACCTACAGCTGTAACATCAATATCACCAAGCTGGTTCTGCGGAGAATTTACACCTCTTTGATAAATTAAATCTGCACGACCTTCATCATCAATTTTATAACCATCATAAAACGACATAACATAACGTGTTGGAATAAACTGTGTACCCCATGTTCCTGGTGCATTTCCAGCTGCATTATAAGACCATGTGTTCCACATAGGATTATTCTTTCCATCAATATTTGTAAACTTAGGATTCACAATCGCATCATCAGTAATAATACCAATCGCATCGATTGATTCACTAGCAAATGTAACCTTGCCTTTTCCTTTGACTACTAATTTTAATTTCAAAGTATTCGCAAACCTAGCCCAATTTTTAGCGTCGCCTTTGAAAAGCACATCGGCAGTTGTAAATGCTGGAGTAACTTCCGCAGTCTTGAAAAATGCAATAGCAGCATCCAATTTCTTCGCTAGATCAGCATAAATATCTGTTCCTTTGTCAAATTTCGGATGAATGATAGCAGTCCCTTGCAAAGCCTCTGAATACGGAACATCATTATAGGTATCCACTAAGTTCATGAAGTTATAAGCCTTCATGATTTCCGATGCTTGAATAAAGGCCTGACCTCCTTCAGCTTCTGCAGAATTTGTAACTACATACTGATAATCCGTCAAATTATTATAAGCATCTCCCCAACGCGCAGCTTCATGTCCCGCTGGCCAGTTATAATCTAGGAAACCTCCGCCCCATCCACTCACTCCACCTGCGTTCGCGATATACATTAAACGCATTCCCGAAGTATTGAAAGGAACCACATTTCTCGCGGTCTGAACAATCGCTTGTGGCAATACCAATTCTGGTGTAGAATAGGTTGCTTGATTCGGGTTGTCATTGATATCTAGCGCCTTCTTACAGGAGCCCAAGCTTAGGACCAAGCCTAAACCCAATGACATATATTTAAATTTATTCTTCAATAACATATCTATTCAATTAAAAAGTTAATAATACAGAGAACCCTATATATCTTGATGGAGGAGTCTGACTTAAACCTGTCAAACCTAATGCATTACCATTACTAGCTCCATTTCCATCTGAATACTCTGGATCAGTGTATACGTTGGTTGCTGGAGTCCATAAGAATAAGTTTCTTCCTTGTGCACTGATTCTTGCATTTTTAATCACTTTTTGACCTGCTAATATGGAGCGAGGTAAATTATACGATAAAGACATCTCTCTGATCTTCCAGAATGCCGCGGAGGTAATATAAGTCTCATCAGCATCACTTCTTCCTGGACCCATTGTCCAATAATCTGAACCACCATCATAAACAGTGATATTCGTATTTGCAACATAGGATTGGGTTGCTTCATCCCAATAAGATGAGTTAGGAATAACAAAACGCTCTCTATCGTATCCTGCAGTGTTAATACCAGCTCCCGAGAAATCGAATGTACCACCGCCATTGTTAAAAATGTAGTTTCCTGTACGATATTCAGCACTGGTGTAGAATGTTAAATCTTTGTAGGATAAAGTAAAATTCAATCCCAACGTGTGAGTTGGCATAGCCGCACCTAAGTTGATCAAACCTTCTGTATTTTTTGGATAACCAGTGATTCTATCTACAATAATTCTTCCTTCTGGATCTCTCAAGTAGCCATATCCTTTGATAATTGGGAACTTCTCACCTTTAACTGCGTATGAACCTGTTGTACCACCATAAGTAGCTAATGCTAATTCATCCAAGCCTTCTGCAACTTCTTCTACCCTATTATCAATATATGTAAAGTTACCTCCAACTGTTAAATTCCAGCTTTCATTACGAAGCGGAGTAACCGACAATCTTGACTCGATACCTTTACCTGAAGTCGTACCTGCATTTAATAAGTATCTATTATAACCTGTTGACCAAGCAATATTGGTTGGTACGGTGTTATCTGTAGTTCTGTTATTAAAGTAAGTGAAGTCTGCAGCAATACGGTTATCCCACCAAGCTGATTCAAATCCTACCTCAACCGTTCTCGTCATCTCTGGTTTTAAACCTCGCTGAATAACTTGATCTCCTAAAGTAAAACCACCTAAACCATTATATGGGTATCCTGCACCTTGTGAGAAGGTAGGAACTAGGTTGTATGCACCGAAATTCGAGAAGTTTCCAACGTTCACCTGTCCTACTTTGGACCAGCTCGCTCTTAATTTCAAGAAATTTAATGCTTCGAAATCTTGTAAACTTTCAATTGCATCTGTCGCAACAAAAGATAAGGTAGCTCCTGGATAGAAAAACGAACGATTTTCAGGATCCAAAATAGAAACCCAGTCATTACGTCCAGTTAAACTTAAGAATAAGTAGTTCTTGTAAGCAATATCAATCTTTCCCGCTAAACCAAAGGTACGAGCTAGATATTGACTCTGATTTGCTGATGGTGTATTGATACTGTTTCCTAAGTTATAAAGTTCAGGAATTACCAATCCATTAACACCAGCACCTAGTCCAGAGTACTGATTTTGCACATATTGGAATAAGGCGGTATAATCAAATTTGAAATCTCCTTGTGTATGCGTAGCATGTGCTGTAAAATCTGAAACAACATTGGTTGTATAGTTAAATCCATCATTCACTGATCCACCAATATTGGTGCCTTTATAGGCTCCATGCAATCCTGCAGCATATTGGGTATAAGTAAATTTACCAACTGTGTTTTTGAAAGATTGATTTGCAGTTGTCATACCTACTCGACCCATGAAATCTAACCAAGCTAATGGTTTGAAATCTAACTGAACATTCCCCATCAAATAATCATTACGTGTATTATTACGATTATTTTCAGCTAAGAAATATGGGTTATTGTAGTAAGCATTGTAATAACCATTTGGATTGGCAAATGGATTATTTCTCCAATCTTTATAACTTAACAACGGAATATGTCCCGGTGATTGTAGAACCGCATCATAAATCGCAGCGTTCGCTCCAGTGGTGTTATACCTGTTTTGTGCATAATATGCAGTATAAGTAACATCCAATAGATCATTCAATTTTCTTGTACCACTAACACGAGTTGATGCACGGTTGTACTTGTCAAATGGAACTGTACCTGTGGCAGTTAAATATTGGCCAGAAAATCGGAATGAGCTCTTCTCATGTTTTGAACCAACAGAAATATTTGTCATATTACTAACCCCTGTTTCCCAGAATTTATCTTTATCCCCGCTCCAAGAATAAGGGTAGTTTTGTGTAGTACCATCTTGTAATGGATCCCCTACTAATACTGTTGAACCATCATATTCAGGTCCATACTGTTGGTTTTCATAAGGAACGAACTCGACGAAGAATGGATTTGTTCCTGAACCAAAACGTTTTTGAACCTGCGGTAAGAAAACCACATCTTCAAATGCTGTTGTATTTTCAAGAGTTACTTCTACACCTTCAACTGAAGCTCCTTTTTTGGTTTTAATGATCAAGGCTCCGTTGGAAGCTTGTGAACCATATAGAGCTGCTGCTGATGCACCATTTAGAACTGTAATATCTTCTACATCATCAGGGTTTAAGTTTCCTAACATCGAAGAAGGTGAAATAACGTTGTCAATGACAATCAAGGCTTGGTTATTACCTGTTAATGAACGCATACCACGTAACATTACACGATAATTGGGGTTTACACCCGAACCAACTCCTTGAACCACTAAACCCGCAACTTTACCTGTTAAACCTGTAACTACGTTTGAAGGCTTAGCTTTTGTTAGGTCTTCAGCTTTAATGGTGGTTTGAGCAGCACCAACAGAACGTCTTGAAGCAGTTAAACCTGCACCAGTAACAACGACCTCATCTAAGGTATTTTCTGTACTGCTTAAGCTTACGTTGATCACAGATTGAGACCCAACAGAAATGGTTTGTGAGGCATATCCTATATACCTGAAAATTAAGGTAGCATTGTTACCCACCTGCACAGAGTAATTTCCACTACCATCTGTTTGCGTGCCTGCATTCGTTCCTTGAACGATAACGGAAACTCCACCGATTGGGCTTCCGTCAGCAGCAGACGTAACTTTCCCCCTCACCTGCCGATTTTGCGCATAGACTACACCAATTAGCATAGTACACAGCAGCAGAACACTGAGTAATCTTTGTTTCATGTTTGTTGTTTTTAGTTAAATAAATTTGGTTCTAATCTTTATTGGCTAAAAGTTAGTAATTGTTAAACTAGCGCCAAATGTATTATTACACAACATTTTTAGCAAAAAAAGTCCATTTTATTTTTATTTATTTCTACCTGGATTAGGAATAAATAATAGTCTTTTAATTATTATCGAAATGGATAATATTTAATCGTTAATTTCGTATTTATTTATTCTCTGTTTAATTTTTTATAGTTTTAAAAATTAAATTCCTTTAAAATTAATTGTTAAAATTAAATTTAATGTAGTAAATCTGATAAACCGATTATTTAGCAACATTTTATTAACCTTTACTTATTCACATTTCTATCTCATTTTTTGGACAAGAAATAGACTAGAATCCCGTACATTTGCATATGCGATTTGATATTATTACTGTTTTACCTCAGTTATTGGATAGCCCTTTTGCCCACTCTATTCTACAAAGAGCGCAGAAAAAGGGCCTAACATCTATTCATATACATAGCCTTAGAGATTATGCAGTAAACAAACAAAAATCAGTAGACGACTATCCCTATGGGGGTGGCTCCGGAATGGTCATGCAAATCGCTCCATTTGCAGCATGCATCGAAAAATTAAAGGCTGAAAGAAATTACGATGAAATAATTTATATGACCCCTGATGGAGAGACCCTCAATCAGGAAATTGCTAATGGACTCAGTTCTGCAGAAAATATCATCATCTTATGTGGTCACTATAAAGGTATTGACCAACGGATCCGGGATATTTATGTAACCCGAGAAATTTCAATTGGTGATTATGTCCTGTCTGGTGGTGAATTACCCGCTGCAATTTTAGTCGATGCAATCGTCAGAATAATTCCTGGAGTGCTATCCGACGAAACCTCAGCCCTTTCCGATTCCTTTCAAGATGGCCTGTTGGATGCCCCAATTTATACCCGCCCCGTCGATTGGAATGGACACAAAGTGCCTGATATCTTATTAAGTGGACATGAAGCCAAAATAACTGAATGGCGTCATGAACAACAACTAATCCGAACAAAACAAAGAAGACCAGATTTGCTAAATGACTAAAAATCTTGCCTAATCTTTGCTTTTTTCACAAATAAAGTTTGAATATTCAATTTTTCTATTAATTTTGTGAGATAATGAAGACTATAATTCAATATACCAACCGTTGGTGGCTTCTGACTAAATAAGTCGGGAGCGTGGTATATTTTAGATAAAAATTTTTTCATAATCAACCAAAACCACAGAATGGTAGCCCGACGAATTTCGTCGGGCTTTTTTTATACTTTTACATATGATTATTAAACACATATGAACTATAAATTTAATACTAACTATAAGAAAATCTTAGCTGATACCACTACCCCTGTAAGTATCTACTTAAGGCTAAGGGACACCTTCCCAAATAGCTTGCTGCTTGAAAGTTCCGAATACCATAGTCGCGACAATAACATCAGCTATATCTGTTGTCAACCTGTCGCAAGTATCATCCTTGAAAATGATGAACTTCAGATTAGTCTTCCCAATGAAAAGAAAATCACTAAAAAAGCCTCAGAAATAAACCTCCGAGAGGAAGTTTCCAATTTTAGGCAATCTTTTCATTCTGACCCAATCCCGGATGTTAAGGTCATTACAAATGGTTTATTCGGATATTTCACCTTCGAAGCAGTTGAATATTATGAGGATATTCAACTAACTGCCAAAAGGGATAATAGAAGAAACATCCCTATTCTTCAATATCATATATACAAATATGTGATCGCGATAGATCATTTCAGAAACCAACTCTTCATTTTTGAAAATTTATTGGAAAAAGAAACCTCTGACCTAGAAAGAATGCAGTTCTTGATTCAGAATAAAAACTTTCCGGAATACAGCTTTCAATTAAAAGGTGAAGAATCTTCGAATATGGAAGACGAGGTTTTCAAAGCATTGGTAAACAAAATGAAAGAACATATCCAACGTGGTGATGTTTTCCAAATTGTGCCTTCTCGTGCCTTTGAAACCCCATTCTCAGGTGATGAATTCAACGTTTATCGGGCATTACGCTCCATAAATCCTTCTCCTTATCTCTTCTATTTTGATTATGGTGATTTCAAACTCTTTGGATCTTCGCCTGAAGCTCAATTGACCATTAAAAAAGATCAAGCTACCATCTATCCTATCGCCGGAACTTTTAAACGAACGGGGGACATGGACCTAGATGAAAAGATTGCCGAAGACTTGAAAAACGACCCAAAAGAAAGTGCTGAACACGTCATGCTTGTAGACTTAGCTAGAAATGACCTGAGTAGACACTGCAATCATGTTCAGGTAAAATCCTACAAGGAGGCACAATATTATTCCCATGTTATCCATTTAGTATCCAAGGTCGGCGGTACATTGAACCCAAACACAAACCCATTTGATGTAGTCGGTGATACCTTCCCTGCTGGGACTCTCTCTGGAGCACCAAAACACATGGCAATCACCTTAATTGATCGTTATGAAGGACTGCAACGCTCTTTCTATTCTGGAGCAATAGGATTCATGGGATTCAATGGCGATTTTAATCATGCCATTATGATTCGTTCTTTCCTGAGTAAACAAAACTTCCTCCATTATCAAGCTGGTGCAGGAATCGTATTAGACTCCGATCCTGAAAAAGAATTACAAGAAGTAAACAATAAAATATCAGCTCTTCGCAGGGCTTTAGAATTAGCGGAAACATTATAAAATGAGCAAACCCATATTAGTAATCGATAATTACGACTCCTTTACCTATAATCTGGTACATCTCCTTCAAGAATTGAAGGAAAGCTATGTAGTCGTTAGAAATGATAAATTCAATCTGGAAGACGTAGATAAATACGATAAGATACTTCTGTCTCCTGGACCAGGGATTCCTGAAGAAGCCGGTTTATTACTCGATGTCATCCGAACCTATGCTCCTACTAAAAGCATTCTAGGTATTTGCTTAGGACAACAAGCGATTGCGGAGGTTTTTGGCGGAAAATTGTTCAACATGCCTAAACCCCTACATGGCGTGGCAACTTCAATCCATATCACGGATCCAAGCGAACCTTTGTTTCAAAACTTCCCAGAGGACTCTAAAATCGGTAGATACCATTCCTGGGCGGTTGACCCGAATACCTTACCTGAGGACCTGAAGGTTACCGCTGTAGACCCTAATGGTGTTATTATGGCTTTAACACATAGTAAATATGATGTCAAGGGCATGCAGTTCCACCCTGAATCCATTCTAACGGATAATGGGAAGACATTAATTGCTAACTGGATTAAAGGAACTCAATAAAATTCATCAACAGCTTTTTGTATTATGACCATTTTAGATAAAATAGTAATCAGGAAAAAGGAAGAAGTCGCAGCGGCCAAGAAAAATGTTAGTTTGGCGGAATTGGAAGCAATGCCTTTGTTTCAAAGGAATTGCTACAACCTGAGGGAAAGCATCCTGGATCCTAATAAAACGGGGATTATCGCTGAATATAAAAGAGCATCTCCTTCCAAAGGCTTGATAAATGGCACTTCAACAGTAGAAGAGGTGGTCGCAGGCTATCAAGACGCTGGTGCTTCCGCTATTTCGGTCTTGACCGACCATGATTTTTTCCAAGGTTCATTGGAGGATTTGACAGCTGCCAGAAACGTTCTTCAAATCCCACTATTACGAAAGGAATTTATTGTTGATTCTTATCAAATAGCAGAAGCTAAAGCTTATGGAGCTGACATCATCCTTTTGATTGCTGCTTGTTTGGAAAAGGAGGAAATTAAATCGCTTTCTGAATACGCCAAATCTTTGGGACTTAACGTATTCTTAGAAGTCCACAATGAAGAGGAATTAAATAAAAGCATTTTCCCTAGCATTGACGCAATCGGAGTAAACAATAGAAATCTAAAGGATTTCAGCGTTTCATTGGACCACTCCTATGATCTGGTCAACAAAATACCAAGCCAATATATTAAAGTTTCTGAAAGTGGAATCTCCGACCCAGAAACCATTAAAGCACTCAAAAAAGCTGGTTTTAATGCGTTCCTAATCGGTGAAAACTTTATGAAAACACAAAACCCAATGGAAGCCATCAAAAAATTCTCTTGTAGTATTTAGTATTTAGTAGAGAGTATTTAGAGCGCTTTGTTTATCGATTTTAGGCTTTGAAGCGGTTAGCCCGCCATAGGTCTAACTACTAAATACTAACTACTAAATACTAAATCGCTATCTTTGTAAAAATTTCAAAAAAATGTCGGTAAAGATAGGCGAACATATTGATTTAGGGGAGTTTCCGTTATTGTTGGCTCCAATGGAAGATGTCAGTGATCCACCATTTCGTTACGTATGTAAACAAAATGGAGTGGATATGATGTATACTGAATTTATTTCTTCCGAAGGATTAATTCGTGATGCTGCTAAATCACGCCAAAAGCTTGATATTTTTGAGTACGAAAGACCCATTGGTATTCAGATTTTTGGATCTGACATTGAACATATGCGTCAATCTGCTGAAATCTGTACCGCAGCAAATCCAAACTTGATTGATATCAACTACGGCTGTCCTGTCAAGAATGTGGCATGTCGGGGTGCTGGTGCAAGCTTATTGCAAGATATCGACAAGATGGTGGCTATGACGAAAGCAGTCGTAGAAGCAACTCATTTACCTGTGACAGTAAAAACTCGCTTAGGCTGGGATGACAACACGAAAAATGTATATGAGGTAGCTGAGCGCTTGCAGGATATTGGCATTAAGGCTTTAGCGATTCACGGTCGTACGCGTGCTCAAATGTATAAAGGCCAAGCAGATTGGTCAATGATCAAGGATGTAAAAAGAAACCCAAGAATCAAAATTCCGATTTTCGGAAATGGAGATGTCGATTCCGTGGAAAAAGCAGCTGCTTGGAGACAAGAATATGAAGTCGATGGAATCATGATTGGTAGAGCGTCCATTGGATATCCTTGGATCTTTAGAGAAGTGAAACACTTCTTTAATACGGGGGAACGTTTAGAGGGACCTACGGTTTCAGAACGTGTCGATGTTTGCTACACTCACCTGACCAAATCTATCGAATGGAAAGGCGAGAAAACCGGAATATTTGAAATGCGTCGTCATTACGCCAACTATTTCAAAGGTATCCCGAATTTTAAAGAATATAGAATGAAACTAGTAAGCCTTCAGGATGTCAATGAAATCCTGGAAGTACTAGAGGAAATAAGATTTAATTTTGCAGAAGAAGTCGCTTAAATAAGCGACTTTTTTATGCCTCAGGATATTGATTATTTCCTTTTTAGGATTTTTAAAAGGGAATTTTTCTCCAAATAAAATGCTACTCCCAAAAACAGTAGAAATACCAAATTTCCTATCCAAAAATGCCCGAAATAGGCAAACCAGGATACAATCAGTCCCATCAATAAATAAGCTGTAATTTTCTTGGAATTATAAGGAATAGAATAGTTTTGCTGCCCCCAGAAATAGGAAAGGACTACCATCACCAAATAAGCACTTGTAGTGGATAAGGCTGCTCCAACATACGAATACCTGGGAATCAAAATTAGATTCAGAATAATGGTTATGATGGCACCTACTCCGGAAATATAAAGACCATATCGGGTTTGATCGGAAAGCTTGTACCAGATCGATAGATTCATATACACCCCTAATAACACGTAATTGAAAAGTAAAATTGGGACAATATATAATCCCGACCAATAAGCCTCTGGATTTAATGCACCGCCACGAATAAAGCCTTTTAACCAATCCAAATTGGCACAAATTCCTATCATAACGATAACCATTACTATCACAAAATACTCCATGATCATGGCATATGTTTTTCTTGCATTTTCATTTTTGGAATATGAAAAGAAAAATGGTTCAGCCCCTAATCTAAATGCAGTAACAAAAAGATTTAAAAATATGGCAATTTTCGCAACTGCTCCATAGACTCCAAGATCCATATCACCTTGTTCACCCGGAAGCAACCTCGGAAACATGATCTTATCCAGATTTTCATTGATGATATAGGAAATATTGGCAATTAAAATTGGAAAAGAATAGCTTAGCATACTCTTAATCAACTTGTTATCCAAACGGAATCGAAAGCCTATTATTTGAGGGATCAACAAGAGTAGAGTAACCAAACTTGCTGTTAAATTGGCTATAAAAACATTGCCTAACCAACCTTCACGAATCCATCCCGAACTGATTTCTCTAAAAAATTCAGAGTTTTTGTTCCATTCCGGCAACCATGCCAATAAAATAAAATTGACAGCTATAAACACCAAGATATTGATCAATTTCACCAGTCCATACCGAATTGGCCGCCCCCCTGCTCGCAATTTCGCAAAAGGTACCACCGCAATGGCATCCGCAGCAATTATTAAGGCAAAAAACTTGACGTATAATATGTAATCTGGAATATTGTCACCCGTACTGATGAAGGATGCTATAGGCTCTGTAAAGGTAAATACGGACAACAAAAATATGGCTGTCGTAATTAAGGTAATAAAGAAACTATTGTCGAATACCCGATCTTTATCGACATCTTCCTTTTGGAGATACCGAAAAAATGTCGTCTCCATCCCAAATGCAATAATAGCATTCAGCATGGACGCATAAGAAAAAAGATTAGTGAAAACTCCGTAAATGGAGGTGTTGAATCTTGCTGTAAAGAAAGGGGTCATCAAGAACCCAAGCATTCGTGATAAGATGGTTGAGAAACCATAAATCATCGTATCGCTGACAAATTTCTTAACTACCGACACGCTTATTTGATTTTCTTTTTGACTTCAAAATTCCGGAACCCTTTGATTTCATCAGATTCCTGATACTCAACTTGGCTGACCTCGGCATGTTCAGACCCTTCTTGACAAAACCCAAGTAAGGACTCTAAACCAAAGGAATCTCCTTCTGCTTCAATATAGACAGATCCGTCCGATTCGTTCAGAACAAAACCTTTTACCCCTAATTGATCAGCAACGGCCTTCGTGGAAGCCCTGAAAAAGACCCCTTGAACTTTCCCTCCAACCCTTATATTCCAATGTTTCATGGATACAAAGGTAAAAGAAGAAATAGAATTAGAAACTATCTAATTCTTCTAACCTTAACTTTTGGATTTAATTTGAAAGTATCCATACCTTCTAATAACACCAAACCGGGTTTCTTACCCACTTCTAATGAACCTAACTCATGCTCTAAGTTTAATGCCTTAGCCCCATTTAAAGTTGCCCATTTGATGGTTTCATTGAAATCCAAATCCGGATACTCCTGATGAATCACTTTCAATTCCTCTAAAATATCCAAGGTATCATTAGATGCCAAACTATCTGTACCGATAACGATATCATGACCACCTAATAGGAAGTTGTCAATTTTTGGAATTCTATCTTCAATATATAAATTGGCTTTCGGACAAAAACAGAAATATACGGACCTACCCATTCTATCCACAAAATCCAAATCCTTAATCGAAGTATAAGTATTATGAACTAAAATTAATTTGTTTTTACTAGGAATATAAGGTAGAAAGGATTGCAATGAATTTCTAGCTTGCGCTCTAAAGTCCTCCATTGCTAAATTCATTTTCTTAAAGAATTCTAAAAACTCTCCTTTATTATAGCGGAACAATTTATTTTCTTCATCACTCTCCTGATTATGGATACTGATGATATTATCTTCACTAATAGCTTTCTTTAAGGTCTTAAATAAGAATTTTGAACCTGAATACGGCGCGTGTGGAGTAATTGAGGAGTGTTTATAATCAAAATGAAACTCAATTTCTTTGGCATTATCGATTCGAGTAACAACATCTTCTTTATTCGTTGCCATTACTTCCACAAAAGTATGATACTTAATAGGACTTGTTTCTTTGATCTTTGCTGTTACGGCTGAGTTTACATGGTCTCCAACGGCTTGAATTCCATTCTCATACATCAACTTATCTGCTTCTTCCATCGCAGCTTCAACCTTCTCTTCATGGTTTCCACGTTCATTGATAACCGTAGAAAGAAAAGTAGGTAAACCCGTATTTCGAGGCACTACACCAAGCATATGGGATAATTCAAGATGACAATGTGCATTCACAAACCCAGGGATTAATGCTCCTTTGAATTGCTCTACCAAATTTTCATCAATTTCACCAGGATTGAAAACACCTTTCACAACTCCTTGATCATCCATCGCAACAACCCCCTTTTTAATGGCAGGACCTGCAACAGGAAACACGACATCAGCAGCGTAATACTTCATAAGAAATTAATAGTTCCGTTTTTTAAAAGTTAGCGTAATTAGCCTCTTGGAGGCAATGTTGGCAATTTACAAAAAAATACTAGGAGTTTAACTAATAAAATAATAATTACGAATTTGTTACAAATATATTTAAATTTTGTTTTATTTAGCCAAAAGCCTATGTTTGCCCTATCGATTAGGGGTGCCTTGTTAATAAACACAAAAACAGGCTGAGATTATACCCTGTATTTCAATAACTTACATGAAATACATACCTGATCTGGATAATGCCAGCGTAGGGATAGGGCGGTTAAATAGAACTTGTTGTAACCCCTTTCAACAAGAAAGTTTAACTCTTTAAAACATTTTTTTTATTATGTTTAACAAGCTTTGGGCAACTTTAGCCTTATGTTTGATTGTATTAATGAGCTTTGCTCAACAAAAGTTAACTGTAAGGGTTTTAGACAAATCTGGAGCCTCTGCAAATGGTGCAACCGTCGCTATTGATGGCCAGGCTAAATCCACAAATCAGGACGGAATCGCCGTTTTTGACAACTTAAACAACCAATTCTATAACTTAAAAATTTCTTTTATTGGTTATAAATCCGAGATTTCAAGAATTAATCCCGTAAATCAAGCTAATTTTTCCATTCAATTAAAAGACCAAGTCCTCCAATTTGAAGAAGTTTACGTTTCAGCAACCCGCGCTAAGGAGAATTCTGCAACAACATATAAAACCATAACCAAGGAAGATATCAATAAAAATAATCTAGGTCAGGATATCCCCTATTTACTGGATCAAACACCTGGAGTGGTTATTGGATCCGATGCAGGTGCTGGTATCGGGTATACCAGTATGACGATCCGGGGGTCTGATAGCGAACGTATCAATGTCACCCTCAATGGTATTCCGTTGAATAACCCGGAATCTATGGGCTCTTTCTTTGTTAACCTGCCTGACTTTGCATCCAGCACGGAAAGTATTCAGATTCAACGTGGTATTGGAACCTCTACAAATGGCCCCTCCGCATTTGGAGCATCCCTAAATATTCAAACCGACGCTTTGGAAACTAAGCCTTATCTGGAACTGAATAACTCATTTGGATCATACAACTCTTGGAAAAACACTATTAAGGCTGGGTCTGGCTTGATTAACAATAAATTCGCTTTTAATGCCAGACTCTCCAGGATCTCATCAGACGGCTATGTGGAACGCGCTTCTTCAAACCTGAAATCCATGTATGTTGATGCGGGCCTTTACACTGACAAACACAGCCTAAAAGCGACTGTTTTCTCAGGTAAAGAGAAGACCTATCAAGCTTGGTATGGCGTAGCTGAACCTTTATTCAAAGAAAATGGTTACCGAATCGAAGAATATGCTGAAAACCTTTGGCTCTCCGGTACTGAACGCGATAGATTCTTAAATGGCAATCGTAAATACAATTACTATAATTACGATAATCAGACTGATAACTATACCCAAACACATGCTCATTTAAATTATTCTTATCGTCAATCTGAGAAGATGATATTTAATACAGCTTTACATTACACTCGTGGAGCAGGTTATTATGAAGAATTCAAACCAATGGACAATCTGGAGCACTATGGAATTGCCCCAGTTCAATCCGATGGTAAACCTATTGAAGACACCGATTTAATTAGAAGAAGATGGTTGGATAACCATTTCTATGGCTTAACTTACTCCTTGTTGTACAAGCCGTCAACAAATTTGAATTTCACTTTCGGAGGTGCATATAATCAATATAAAGGTGACCATTATGGTGAAGTCATCTGGGCTAACCTAGTTCCTCAAAGCCAAATAAAGGATAAATATTACTTCAGTCATGCCAATAAGAATGACTTTAATTTCTATGCAAAAGCAGATTATAGAATGGACAACTTTCTCTTTAATCTAGATGTTCAGTATAGAAATAATATCTACAATGGAAAAGGTGATGATGACAAGATAAAAGACTTCTCCTTTGAAGACAACCATAATTTCGTAAATCCTAAGGCTGGTATTACCTATTTTCTAAATAATAATTCCAACATCTACGCTTCATATGCTTTTGCAAGTAAAGAGCCGACTCGGAATGATTATGTTGAGAACCCAATTGGAGCATTTCCTAAGACTGAAAAAATGCAGGACATCGAAACAGGATATCGTTTTAGAAATGAATTCCTAACTATTGGAGCGAATGCTTATGCGATGTTGTACAAGGACCAGCTAATTCCTACAGGCGCATTAAATGATGTAGGTAGCGCAGTTCGTATTAATGTGGATAATAGTTATAGAATGGGTCTTGAAATGGATGCCAGCTGGAGAATACATCCTAAATTTACTTGGTCAGCAACCGCTGCTTTAAGCCAAAATAGAATCAAGAATTTTATAGAAAACATCCCTATTTACGACGATAACTTTGAAGTAGATAAATACGAAAAAATCACTCATAAATTAACTGAAATCGCGAAATCTCCATCAACAGTTTTATCAAACAATTTCACGTATAAGCCAATCGAGTCTTTAAGCTTTAGTTTCTTGACCAAGTACATTTCTAGAATTTATTTGGATAACACGAATGAAGTTAAGAGAAGTATTGATCCTTCATTTGTAAACAACTTCCAGGCGATCTATTCTTTCTCCATTTTCGGAGTGAAGAATATTGATTTAAACTTGATGGTGAACAATATCTTCAATGAGAAATATGCAACATCAGGATTTACCTATAGCTCGATCATGCAATCTGTAGGAAAGAGAGACTATTTCAATTTCTATTACCCACAGGCAGAAACCAATGCTATGTTGGGCTTGAATATCCGTTTTTAATAGTACCAAACCCCTCAATAAGAAGATTTCCTTCCGTTCATTCGGAAGGGCATTTTCCATTTATGACCTTTTAGAACTGATAATTCCAGATTCATTTTTGTCAAAATCAATTTAACTTAATACTTTTAATCCATGCGAGCAGTAATCCAAAGGGTAACTCATGCTTCTTGCACAGTTGACGATCATATCACTGGAAAGATAGAACATGGCTTACTAGTTTTGTTAGGTGTTGAAGAAGAAGACACCTCTGAGGACCTTCAATGGTTGGGTCAAAAATTAATCAATCTGAGAATCTTTTCAGACGAGCAGGGCTTAATAAACAAGTCGATTCAAGACATTCAGGGCAATATCCTATTGATTTCTCAATTCACACTTTTTGCACAAACAAAAAAGGGGAATCGTCCCTCCTTTCTTCGTGCGGGAAAACCAGACAAGGCAAAGCCTATGTATGAAGAAATGGGAAAATTCCTATCCGATGGATTGGGTAAGACGGTTCAAATGGGAATTTTCGGCGCAGACATGAAGATTGACCTTCGCAACGATGGCCCCGTGACCATCATCATGAATACCAAAGACAAAGACAACTTCTAGACCCAATACACATGACTATCAAGGAAGCTCAAGAAACCGTAGACCAATGGATAACAACAACAGGTGTTCGATACTTTAATGAATTAACCAACACCGCCATGCTAATGGAAGAAGTTGGTGAAGTTGCGCGTATTATGGCCAGAAAATACGGCGAACAATCCTTCAAAAAATCAGATGAAGAGGTCAACCTCGGCGATGAAATGGCAGATGTATTATTCGTCTTGATTTGCTTGGCAAATCAAACAGGCATCGACCTCACCAGCGCCTTGGAGAAAAACCTCGATAAGAAAAATATACGCGACGCAGACCGCCATAAAAACAACGAAAAACTCAAAGGAAAGGAATAAATCAACAATGTTCTCAAGAATCCCAGAGGGGTTCAATATTAGTAACAAACAGCCCGGAGCAATTGCAATCGCTTTAGCGATTGCAATTGCTCCGGGCTTATTTCATATTACATATCCTTCTACAAATAAACTCCTCTGGAGTTTATTCCCTGCCCCTCCAATATCTACATTTATAATCCGATACAAAAAGCAAGCTCGTATTCAACCAAATTACCCCCTACAAAAACCTAATAGAACTAACCATAGCCCATCTTCACCCCCACTCCGTCAGCGGTCTATCCCATTTACTATCTCACATCTCCCATCTCATATCTCACATCTATCCTATTAAAACTCAATCTCCGCATACAGCGGTAAATGATCAGAAGCATATTCCTCTTTGATCACATGATAAGTTTTCCACTTGAATTTCCTATTATTCAACACCATGATATAATCAATCTCATTCTTGGTATTCACATTTGGCGAAGTAGGTTGATTAGTTTTGGTATTTCTTACGAAATACTTTTCTAGGATCTGAATAGGTTTTGATTCCGGCTTAGCATTAAGGTCTCCCACTAGAATCAATGGCTTACTATACAACTCCCCGAGTTCATTAATAAATTCAGCTTGCGCAATTCGGTTCTCCTCTTTAAGGTCCAAATGTGTATTGGCAAGGGAAACAGTTTTACCCCCTGGAAGTTCCACATCTACGATTGCCAGAGAACGATTTTCACTTTTCACAGGCATTGGCAAGTCATAGCGTCTTTTTCCAACAATTTTATGTTTGCTTAAAATGAGAATCCCGTAGTATCCTTTCTCCAAATCAATACCTTTAGAGAAAAAATATTCCGTTCCAGTAAGTTCAGCAAGCTTTTCAGCTTGATTCATGAGTTCAGAACGGGACACATTGATGTCCACCTCCTGAATACCAATGATATCAGCTTTAGAGTCATTCACCACCTTGGCAATAGCCTCGATATCAATCGTATTTGGTTTTGATGGTGGATTGGCGTGATGGATATTATAGGTAAGAATCTTAACGGTTTGTGCTTTTAATTGAACTGCAACAAAAAGCAATAGGCATAGGCTTAAAAATCGCATAATATTAATTTTGAGTCAAGTTAATATAATTCATCTAATAATACCAATTTATTATCTTAGCGGCATGAAAAAACCTAATTTGATTTATTTATTCTTAATCGTCTTTTTTCTGGGTTCATGCTCAGTAAAACAACAAACTGCAACCGATCAAACAGAGTTTGAGAATGGCGCAGTTGTGACGGCTCACCCGATAGCATCCGAGGTGGGAGTAGAGATTTTAAAAAAGGGCGGAAATGCTGTTGATGCAGCAATTGCTGTAAAATTTGCGTTGGCAGTAGTCTATCCGAATGCAGGAAACCTTGGGGGCGGTGGATTTATGGTATACCGTGGTAAAGATGGCCAAGTAGCCTCTTTAGACTTCCGTGAAAAAGCGCCAGCAAAAGCTTCCCGTGACATGTACCTCGATAAAGATGGTAACCCTATTACAGATTTAAGCTTATATGGCCAATTGGCATCAGGCGTACCAGGATCGGTTGCCGGAATGGATGAAGCCTACAAAAAATATGGTAGTTTACCGTGGAAAAACCTTGTACAACCAGCTATTGAACTTGCTGAAAAAGGGTTCCCAATTACTGAACAACAAGCTGGTGAATTCAACCGTTACAAAGCACGCTTTCAAAAATTCAATCCGGAGGGTGCTGCCATCATTCGTGATGCAGAATGGAAAACCGGTGATAACTTTATACAAGCAGAACTCGCTGAAACCCTAAAACGTATTGCAGAACAAGGTAGAGATGGATTCTACAAAGGTAAAACGGCAGAATTTATCGTTGCTGAAATGAAAAAAGGCAATGGGATCATGAGTTTAAAGGACCTAGAAGATTATCAAGCTTCATGGAGAGATCCAATCGTAGGCATGTATAAAAACTATAAAGTAATTTCAATGCCGCCTCCATCCAGTGGTGGTGTGGCATTAATGGCATTACTTCAATCTGTAGAAAAATATCCTTTAGCAAAATGGGGCTTTCAACATGATAGCACTGTTCGTGCGATGGTCGAAGCGGAACGCCGCATTTACGCTGACAGAGCGACCCATTTAGGAGATCCTGATTATTACCGGGTACCTGTAGCCAACTTAACAGATGCTAAATTCAATCAAGAGAGAATGGCAATGGTAAGTTTGGACAAGGCAACTCCTAGTGATCAGGTAAAAGCGGCAAAGTTCCCAGGCTATGAATCAGAAGAAACCACGCATTATAGCATTGTAGATAAAGACGGAAATGCTGTTTCCTTAACTACTACCATTAATGGTTCTTATGGATCTTGTGTTTGGGTAGCTGGTGCAGGATTCCTATTGAACAATGAAATGGATGACTTCTCTGTAAAACCTGGTTCACCGAACATGTATGGCCTTCTTGGTGGTAAAGCAAATTCCATTGAGCCTGGAAAAAGAATGTTGAGCGCTATGACGCCAACCATTATTGAGGAAGATGGAAAATTGAAAATGGTTGTTGGTACCCCGGGAGGTTCAACTATTATCACATCGGTATTCCAAACCATCTTAAATGTATTGGAATTCGACATGACGGCTCAAGAATCCGTATCAGCGGCCCGCTTCCACCACCAATGGAAACCTGACGTAATCGACGTAGAAGCAAAAGCTATCGACTCAACAACACGAATTAGCCTGGAAGAAGATGGCTTCAAAATCAATAAAAGAGGCCCTATCGGCCGCGTAGAAAATATCGTCATCCTCAAAAACGGCAAACTCCAAACCGGAGCCGACCCAAGAGGCGATGATAAAGCGGTGGGCTACTAAATAGTAGATATGAGATTTGTGATAGTCAGACTATTATAAATCTCATATTTTTTTATTCATTTTTATCAAATTTGATTTCTCCTATCTCCCCTAATGATACCCCACATCATCCAACTTTCCTTTAAATACTCTGAACTGGATAATAAAGTAGATTACGACTAGGATAAAGGCTACTATAAACCAATATAAGCCTACTGAGAGGCCGTATTCATGTGCGGCGACGTTATATATCGTCAGAGAAGGGTTGATGCTATTGGTGGAAGGTAATACATTAGGGAATAAGGAGGCTACTGTAGTGGCGAAGCTTCCCAGGATAAACATGGTTGAGAAAAGGAATCCCATTCCATCTTTCTTGAATTTCTTAATCCAGAATTGTCCTACCAATCCAATGCCGGCAATCAGGGGAAAGATCCATAGCCAGGCATGTCCCATCAGGCTATTTAATGGAAAAGGTTTAACATATTGCCATAAGCCAGCAGTAACCAGCACCAAAATGGAAAGTGCGATATTCAACTTGAAGATAATACCTTTCAGCCTATCGTTCAGGCTAGTGGAGGTCTTCAAGATAATCCAGTTCCCACCATGAATGGTTAAAGTAATAACCGAAACTACTCCTAGTAATATGGTGAACCAATCGATAATACCATGAACTTCAGACATGGGGTCTAGCGTAGGATTCCATAATTGTAAAAAGAAATAATGTGGTTCTTGGGTGGATACACCATTTTCCACCATCCCTAGATTAACTCCACGAACAACATTTCCCAATGCTGCACCAAAAAATATAGCTAGGAATAAGCTGGCAATACCAAATGCTTTTTCCCAAAAGGTTTCCCATAATTTATTGTGGATTTGACCTCTCAATTCCAAGCCAACGGCGCGGAAAATCAGGAACCACAATACCAACATCAAGGGTAGGTAAAAGCCACTAAAGGCAGAAGCGTATAGGGTTGGAAAGGCAAAGAACAAAACCCCTCCTGAAGCAATCAACCATACTTCATTGGCATCCCAAAATGGACCTATTGCATTTCGGATGGCACTCTTCTCAACATCAGTTTTTGCAAATAATAGATGCACAATACCAGCCCCAAAGTCATATCCATCCAACACCACATACATGCCTAACATAAAAACCAAAACGATATACCAAAACATTTCCATAAGCTATGAATTTAGTGCTAAACTAGTTGCTGGTCCTTTTCTAATCATTTTCAATACCAACATCAAGAATAATAATCCGAGTAAAATATAGAGGCCCACAAAACCTAATAGTGTAAACAAAGTATTTCCGGAAGAAACGGTCGGCGAAACCCCATCAACCATTCGCATCAGATTATAAACCAACCAAGGTTGGCGACCTAATTCTGCCGTATACCAGCCTGCTGTATTGGCAATGTAGGGAAAGGGAATCATAAACATCAGAACCCACAAAATCCATTTAATTCGATACAACTTATCTTTCCATAAGAAAAATGCAGCAAGGATCATTATACCTATAAAGATGGTTCCCAATCCTGCCATAATATGGTAGCTATAATATAATCCAGGAACATTGGTAGGATGTATATCTTCATCAAATTCGTTTAACCCCTGAATGGTCGCATCCCAACGTTGATGGGTTAAAAAGCTTAATAATTTAGGAACTGCAATTTTATTATCCAGTTTCTTGTTTTCCATATCAGGCTGACCGATCAACACAATTTCAGATCCACCGGTTTCTGTTTCAAAAATCCCTTCCATGGCAGCAAAGGTTACTGGTTGATGTTTTACCACATTCTTGGCTAACATATCGCCAGTCGGAAAGGCTACAGCAATGGATGCAATCAATCCGAATACAACACCGGTCTTCAGGAATACTTTTCCATAATTAGTATGTTGATTGCTCAGCATATAAAAGGCGCCGACGGCGGAAACAAAAAAGGAGGCTGTCACTAAGGACCCTGCTTGATTATGTAAATATGAAGGCAACAGCCAAGGGTTGCTAAATAGTGCAGAGAAGTTATTCAAAACGAACTTACCATTTTCCAAGATCTCATAGCCTACAGGATGTTGCATCCAGGAATGCGTCGCGAGAATCAAATATCCCGATGCCCAGGAACCTATAAACACGAGCAGACCGGCCACAAAATGGAGCTTGTGCCCCAGGAGCTTCTCCCCGAAAATAAACATGCCTAAAAATGAAGACTCCAAAAAAAAGGAAAACATCCCCTCCATAGCCAAAGTTTGACCAATAATCCCTCCGGTCAATTCCGAAAACTTTGCCCAGTTGGTACCAAATTGAAATTCCATGGGAATTCCTGTAACCACGCCCATGGCAAAGTTCAGGGCGAAGATCTTCATCCAAAATTTGGCGGCATCATTGTAAATGATATTATTACTGCGCAGAAATTTCCACTTAAAATAGACAATCATCAGCGATAAGCCCATGGTCAATTGCGGAAAAAGGTAATGAAAGGTAATGGTAAAGGCGAACTGCAAGCGGTTGTAGAGGATCATATCTTCCATAAGACATTTTGTTTTGTGGTCGAACTTTCCTTAAAATTAGGTCATTGCAACTGAAAATCAAACTAATAAAGATATTTTACCATATTTAACTGAAATAAGGCTTAATGATGAAAATTTGATATCGCCGTGGGTAAATTAGGTGTTTGGAAGCTTATTCATCCAAATATTTATCTCCGAGTTGTTTATTGGCTTTGGCACCCAAGGTTTTGAGTTGTTCAATTTTGCGAATTACATTCCCAGGCCCCATACTTAGCTTCTTCATGGCATCTTCGTGCTTGTCCGAAGCTTTCTGAATAATGCCCTGCAGCTGATCCATGTCTTGCAAGAAACCCACAAACTTATCATATAACAGTCCGGCTTCCTTCGCTATTTCCAACACATTACGATTCTGCCGCTCTTGTTTCCAAACACTTGCAATCGTTCTTAGTGTAGCTAACAAGGTCGATGGACTCACAATAACTACGCGTCGATCCCAAGCCTCACTGAATAATTCTGCTTTATAATTAACAGCTAAGCTTAAGGAGGATTCTATGGGAATAAATAATAGCACAAAATCTGGGGATTGAATCCCATAAAGAGAATGGTAATCCTTTGCGGATAGCTCACGGACATGGTTTTCAATGGACTGAACATGTTGTTTGACAAAGAGTAATCTATCCTCCTCTGTATCAGCATTCACGGCACGTTCATAAGCTACCAAGGATAATTTGGCATCTACAATCAAGTGTTTCTCATCGGGAAGATAAATAACTGCATCGGGTTGAAATCTTTTCCCATCGGCTTCAACAACGGAGGCTTGCAGCTTATATTCCTGATCCTTAATCAATCCCGAACGTTCCAAGACACGTTCAAGAATTACCTCGCCCCAATTTCCTTGCTTCTTATTATCTCCCTTTAAGGCTTTGGCCAAATTATTGGCTTCATCCTTAATCTGAATACTTTGTTGCATCAATTGCTCAACGACTCCTTTGAGCACATTTCTTTCAGCTGATTCTTGTTGGTAGGATTTATCAACTTTTTCCTCAAACATCTTGATCTTCTCCTTCAAAGGATCCAAGACCTGAGAAATATTCTGTTGGTTAAGTTGGGTGAATTTAAAGGATTTCTCCTCTAAAATTTTATTGGCCATGACCTGGAACTCATTATTGAATTGGGTCTTCATATTCTCCATTTCAATCTTTTGTTCCTTTAGCCGTTCCTGTTGCGCATTCAAATAAGCATTTGAACCTTCTAAATTCCGTTCAACCGCCTGTCTAGCCAAGCTTTCTTCCCGAAGCTCTCGAGTTAACCGTTCCCGATCTGCAATCAATAGCTTCTCCCGTTCTTGAATTTTAGCAAATTCAACCTGTAAATCTTTGGAACTACCCTGTAACCTATTAAACTCTTCACGTGAAACAGAACTGGCATTGCGCCAAATCAAGAAGGCACAACCAACAATACTGAGTACTAATAATACGAGGTAGATAATTTCCACTATGTTGAGATTTTTAGAAAATTATTGTAGTTTTTGGTGTGTTTTCCACCATAGATCAGGCATTTCTCCGGCCACTGCTAATTGATAATCTTCATATCGGCATGGTACAAGATAAAAACGTTCATTCACCGATTTAGACCCAAAATAAGGGACTTGCATCCACCATCGGTCAGATTTCTTACTTTTTACGAATACAAGCTCATAATCTTCGGCCTCCAAGGTGATCCGGTAAATAATATAATTTGATTTCGGATACATAGGAGCATCCTTTTTACGACTATAATAGCCATCTATAAAACACCAGATCATTTGAGCAATCAACATCCCTGTCTGACCCATTGGATCAAAAGTTGGGTTATACTCATAAATTCCAAAGGAACTACACTTATCTGACATCCCCGCATACCGCGCTAACTGACAAGCCTCATCACCATATAAACCATTCGGTCCGGCATTTGCATTTCCACAGGCCTCCGAAGCACGAATCGCACCGATATCAAAACTTACCATATCCGCCGATCTGATAATAGGTTCTGCTTGATCTAATTTCCCCGAAAAACTACCCAATCGCAAGGCGTTAAAGAATAGTTTATCGTACATATTGATAGATTCCTTACTCACCAGGTAAGTTTGATAGCCAATATTGCTAAGATTGAATAAGTAATCCGGTTGATGAAGGATTAAATGATTTAGATAAGTCTGGGAATTCAAGGCCATATCTTCTGCATTGTCCTGGTCCAAGTCAAACCTGGAATCGATGATGGCAACATCAACCCTCTGCTCTAGATTTTCATATGCGGTATACTGCGCATAGGTTAAATCCTGACCACCACCAATCAATATGGGAAGAATATCCTTTTTCATTAATTCCTCCATGACCATTTTCACCGCAACATAAGTATCCTTTACTGTTGCTCCAGCTTTAATATTACCCAAATCGGCAATCTTCACGGTATAATCCCCTTGATAAAGATCATACAAGTGCTTTCTGACTAGATTAGGCCCTTTTTGCGTGCCATTGTTATTAACTGCAGCCCTTCCCTCTTCAATACCGAAAATCGCAATTTGAGGATATCCTGTTTCATCATCCCAAACTGGAAAATCATCTATATATTTTTGAATGGAATGACCAAATTGTGAATTATAATAATCTGTCGGAAGTCCTAATTCTTGAAGAGAAATGGGTGATAAAAAATCAGCTAAAGTCATATTGATTGTCTAAATCCTCAAATTTTATTGAGTTTATCCTATTGTATTTAGCAAATATGCATTTATTAACTTACTTTTGAGCTACATAATTTTTCAACAATAAGTTAGGAAGTGATTTTAGTAACTGGAGGAACAGGTTTTTTAGGGTCTACGTTATTGCAGTATCTCATTGATGATGGGCATAGTGTTATTGCATTAAAAAGAACAAGCTCTGTTATTCCCGACCCCTTAAAATCTTCATCGCTCATCCAATGGGTTGATGCCGAAATCACTGATTACTTCAGCTTGGAAGAAATTATCCCTAAAGTCGATCAGGTTTATCACTGCGCCGCAAAAGTATCTTACCAAAAAGAAGATGCCGCAGAGATCATAAAAACCAACGTTGAAGGTACCAAGCATATTGTCAATCTATGTCTTGAACATCAAAAGAGACTCCTGCATGTGAGTTCCATTGCAGCATTGGGATTTAGTAAAAAAGGACTAGCTGTTACGGAAAAAGATAAATGGGAATACAATCCCAAAATTTCCAAATATTCATTAGCGAAACATGAAAGCGAAATGGAGGTATGGCGGGGAATTGCAGAAGGCTTGGATGCCGTAATTGTAAATCCTTCTGTCATCATGGGAATTGGTTGGGGTGAAAAGGGTTCAAGAGCAATTTTCAATCTGGTAAATAAAGGGAATAAAATCTATCCATTAGGATCGGTTGGAATCGTAGATGTAAGCGATGTCGCAAAGATCATGATTCAGTTGATGAACAGCGACATTACGGCAGAGCGATACATCCTGAATGCGGAAAACATCAGCAATCAGGATTTACTGACCAAGATCAGCGGGTATTTGCAAAAGCCGGCTCCACATATCAAAGCCACCCCATTGATGTTGTCCCTTGCTTGGCGACTATCCAAAATCGGTTCTTTGTTAAGTGGTAAAAAACCTACTTTGACCGCAGAATCTGCTCGTGCAGCAAATAGTAAATTACAATATGACAACTCCAAAATAAGGGAAAAACTGGGTTATACTTTTAAACCATTGGATCAAACCTTAAAGGAAGTCTGTGAAGCATATTATATAAAGTAACAATCTAAACAAAATCATACAGTGAAAAATTATTACATCATAGACTTCGATAGCACTTTCACCCAAGTCGAAGCCCTAGACGAATTAGCCAGGATTTCTTTAGAAAATCATCCCGATCAGGAGAAAATATATAAAGAAATTGAGCGTTTCACCAATCTTGCCATGGAAGGAAAGATCTCTTTCCGTGAAAGTCTTGCTGGACGCGTAAGTCTTTTACAGGCGAATCGGGAACATTTGGATAAATTAATTACCCATTTAAAAAAGAAAGTCTCTAAATCATTTAGTAGAAATAAAGAGTTCTTCAGAGAACACTCAGACACTGCATGGATCGTTTCTGGCGGTTTTAAAGAGTTTATTACACCCGTAGTAAGTCCTTATCATATTAGAAAGGAAAACATCTATGCAAACACCTTTAAATTCGATACTGAAGGAAATATTATCGGTTACGATGAAGAAAATCCTTTATCGGACGAAGGTGGAAAAGTAAAGCTCTTAAAACAACTGAATATCAACGGCAAAATCTTCGGCATTGGGGATGGTTACTCAGACTTCCAATTAAAAGAATCCGGCCTGATTGAGAAGTTCTATGCTTTTACTGAAAACATCTCAAGACAGTCTGTTACGGATAAAGCCGATCATATTGCACCTAGCTTTGATGAGTTCCTGTATGTGAATGACCTTCCTCGCGCAATCTCCTATCCTAAAAACAGAATTCTTTGTCTTATTGTAGGGGATGTTCCTGAAATTGCAGCACACATCCTTAAAAGAGATGGTTTTTCAATCCGCATCAAGGAGACCTTGGAAGAAAAATATGTAAAGGATGTTGGTATGCTTTTGCTAGGACATGGAGAGACAATTTCTGACGAGGTTCTTGCGCGTGCTGATAAATTGAAAACCATTGGTTATCTAGGTGATGTGAAAGGACATCTTTCTAAAGCCATCTGTAATGAAAAGGGAATCGTGGTTTTTGACGATAAAAAGAATAAAAAGAGAAATGCAGAATATATTCCTCGTCGGATGGCAAATTTCATCAATAATGGCGACACCGATCAAAGCAGGAATTTCCCTAATCTAACTTTACCAAACTTAACTCGCGCCCATAGATTGTTGCATATCCATAATAATGTCCCTGGGATTATGGCTCAGATCAACAAAATCTACGCAGAAAACAATATCAATATCTTCTCGCAGTTCTTAATGACTCGTGGAGAAATAGGTTATGCGGTCACCGATATCGATGCTGCATATGATAAACAAATGTTAAAGCAGTTAAAACAGGTAGATCATACCATTAAATTCAGAATACTATATAAGTAAAGAAAGTTTTTGTCTAAAAAGCATGGATAAACTAATGTTTTGGTTTGAGCCAAAACCTATGCCGACAATAGCATGTATAGGGAGTAAATAACGAAAATTGTTTATTTAGCTTTTTAGACAAACTTTCTTTTATTTTTGAAATTTCCAACCTCTCAACTTGGAAATCTGTTTACTCCATTTCCGGTTTATCCTTAACCAGTTTTTGAAACCAATCATAGGATACTAAATAACTAACGCCTTTAATATCTAATAAATTGTATTTTTTTGGCTAATTTTTCTATTAAGAATAGTTTAAACCCCTACAGGTAAAAAGTTTTTCCGGGAGTAAAAACCATGTCAATTGGCACATCCCATTCTGATATATCATCAATCTTATCCACAGGTTGAAAGTAAGAAATACCAGCCTTCATTACCGTAGACTTGCAGCTTGCAAAAAAACGATCGTAGAATCCTTTGCCATAGCCGACTCTATTACCAGACTTGTCCAGCACCAACAATGGTGTCAATACCGCATCAATGGCTTCTACATCTACTTCTAGGGCATTTGCTGGCTCTGGAATTCCCCAAGCATTACAAGCTAACTCGGTTTCTTTATCAAAGATAAAGTGTTTGAGTTCATGCGTCTCAAAATCGGATCGGGAGATCACAATTTTAATATGGGGATGCTTAGCCCAGATCCAATGAATAAACTTTAACGTATCATACTCCTTAAACTTTGCTATGGCCAAATAGCAATGCAAGAATTGAATGGAGGACCAATCATATCGGATTAGTTCTTCAAAAATCAATTTATCTAATGAAATCACCTCCTCCAGATCCAGATCATTGCGTTTCTGTTTATAGAGGGTCCTTAATGTTGTTTTATTCATCTGCAGATAAAAAAAATCGGCCTTGAAGCTTGGGAGCTAACAAGACCGAATAATCAACCTAAACCTAAGATCTTATTTTACACGCTCCATATAATCACCAGTACGTGTATCTACTTTTACACGATCACCTTGATTAATAAATAACGGAACGCGAATTTCTACACCAGTTTCCACAGTCGCGCTCTTCAATGCATTCGTTGAAGTATCACCTTTTACTGCAGGTTCGGTATACGTAATTTCTAATTCCACACTTGCAGGAGTTTGTGCCATAATTGCTTCTTCACTTTCAAAAGCAACAATAACATTCATTCCTTCTTTCAAGAATCTTGCTGAATCTCCGAAAAGTGCTTTTGGAATATTGAATTGCTCGTAAGTTTCATTATCCATCACTACGAAAAATTCGCCATCCTCATATAAATACTGATAGTCATTAGTCTCTACACGAGCAATTTCTACCTCTTCATCTGTTCTGAATCTGTATTCTACTAATTTTCCAGTCTTTACGTTACGCATTCTAGCTTGATAAAATGCACGTAAGTTTCCTGGGGTACGATGAATATATTCCTCTACCGATACTAACTCCCCATTAAAACGAAGTATATTTCCACTCTTTACGTCTGAAGCCTTTGCCATATTATTATTTTATTTCTTTCGCAAATATAAAAAAATCATGTTTCACCTGAAACATGCCCTTGCCCATTACTTATAATCAAGAATCTGCAATTGTTCATTACAGAAACTATATTCATGTTCTTGGTTGGATCCAATGATCAAAATCCGTTCACTATTGGTAAGTTTCAATAAATCCCGATACCATTTTTCTCCTTCTCGATCCAAATTGCTTGTAGGTTCATCCAAGAATAACAAATTACTTTGAGAACAACAAGCTAAAATCAATTTTACCCGTTGTTTCATGCCTGATGAAAAATGTCGGATATCCTTTTCGAAGGTATTCTTGGCAAATCCTAGGGTTTCCTTCACTCGTTCCAAGTCAAAACCTCCCAAATAGGATTTGAATTTAAAATGAAATGCCAACATTTCATTCAAGGAATACTCTTCAATCAATTCAACATAAGGCGCAGCAAGGCTCATCTTTTGGAATACTTGTTCTATGGCTAGTTCGTTTCCATTCTCCTCATACCGAAGATTTCCTTCGCTTGCGGTCAGGGCACCTGTTAATACTTTGATGAGGGTGGATTTTCCAGATCCATTTGGACCAAGGATAGCATAGCTGTTTCCAAAAGAAAAGGTATAATCGAGATATCTAAAAATCCATTCTCTATTATACCTCCTACCAATATCTTGTAAAATTATATTCAAATAGTCGAATAATTTATTGTTATATACTCGATTTACCTTGTCCGAATCCTTTGACTACTCCTCGATTTGATGCTCGAACGAATCCTAGGATTTCATCTCTTAATTCTGTTGCCTCAAATTCAGCTTCCACAATATCCAAGGCTTTTCCTAAGTTACTATGTTGAACAAACAAAACCCGATAAATATTCTGGATTTCGTTGATTTGCTCATTCGAGAAACCTCTCCTTCTTAACCCTACGGAGTTAATACCTGCATAGGAAATAGGCTCTCTAGCTGCTTTGATATATGGAGGAACATCTTTTCTAACCAATGTACCACCGGTTACAAAAGCATGTGATCCAATCTTACAAAACTGATGTACCGCAACCATTCCCGCCAACACGACATAATCACCTACTGTAATATGCCCTGCTAAGGTACTGGAGTTGGAGAAAATACAATTATCACCAATAAAGCAATCATGTGCTATATGGCTATAAGCTTGAATCAAGCAGTTTTTACCAATTACTGTGCGGTATCTGTCTTTTGTACCTCTATTGATGGTAACACATTCACGGATGGTGGTATTATCACCGATTTCCGCGGTTGTGATTTCACCTTCGAATTTAAGATCCTGAGGTTCTCCTGAAATAACAGCTCCTGGAAAAATCTTACAATTTTTCCCGATTCGTGCACCATTCATAATGGTTACATTCGAGCCTATCCAAGTTCCTTCACCAATCTCTACATCTTTATGAATGGTTGAGAAGGGTTCAATAACCACATTCTGTGCAATCTTTGCCTCAGGATGTATGTATGATAATGGTTGAATCATTCTTTATTAAATTATCCTTTGACCTTTACAATCTGGGCCATTAATTCTGCTTCACTTACCACCTTGTCGCCTACCATACCAACGCCTTTCATTCTGGCAATCCCCCTACGGATTGGCTCCAACAACTCACAAGTGAAGATTACGGTATCTCCTGGCACCACTTGATTCTTAAATCTTGCATTCTCAATCTTTAAGAATAAAGTCAACCAGTTTTCTGGGTCAGGGACTGTATTTAACACCAAAATACCGCCTGTTTGTGCCATTGCTTCAATCTGCAAGACACCCGGAAACAATGGTGCTCCTGGGAAATGACCCATAAACAAATCCTCGTTCATGGTGACATTCTTCAAACCAACCACATGGGTCTGCGATAATTCCAAAATCTTATCAATCATCAAAAATGGTTGACGATGTGGAAGTATATTCATGATTTGAACAGTATCATAAACCGGAGGTGTATTCGGATCATATACCTTTACGTTCTTTTTATTCTTTTCACGTTTGATTTGTCCTTTGATGCGTTTCGCAAAGGCAACATTCGCTGCATGCCCAGGACGCGCTGCCATGATATGTCCTTTTATTGGCTTTCCTACCAAGGCCAAGTCACCAATCATGTCCAACAACTTATGTCGTGCAGGCTCGTTCTGATAACGTAAGGAGATATTATTCAAAATCCCCTCCTGAGCAACCTCAACACGTTTATGGAACAAATCCTGTAGCTTATCCAGTTCGCCTTCAGACACTTCCTTATCTACTATAACGATCGCATTCGACAAATCGCCACCTTTGATTAAATTTTGACTAACCAAAGCTTCTAGTTCATGCAAGAAACAGAAGGTACGTGAGCCTGCAATTTCCTTGCTGAACTCATCCAAATCACTAATGGAAGCATGTTGACTTCCCAATACTGGGGAATTAAAATCAATCATACAGGTAATGCGATAGCCATCAACTGGCATCGCTACGATCTCAACCTTATTTTCAGGATCGGTATAGTGGATATTATCTGTTACTTCAAAAAAATCACGATCTGCATCCTGATCTTGAAATCCAACTTCTTGGATTTTCTCAATAAATATTGCGGAACTCCCGTCCAATATTGGAACCTCAGGAGCGTCAATTTCAATTAATATATTATCCAATTGCAAACCTACCAATGCTGCCATCAAATGTTCGATGGTACTTACAGAAGCGCCGTTTTGAGAAATTGTAGTTCCCCTTGCGGTGTTGCTCACATTATCAACATCCACATTTACAATTGGTTGACCCTCTAAATCTACTCGTTTAAACTTGTACCAGTGGTTTTCAGCAGCAGGTTTTAACGTCACATTTACTTGTTTACCCGTGTGAAGACCCACGCCCGAAAAATGGACATCAGATTTAATGGTTCTCTGTTTTACATTCATATCTAACATTCGTGTTTTGCAAAAAATTATCCTGTAAAGTTAGCTATTATTTTTATCATTTAATTGCCTTTCTAACTCCGCAATGCGTTTTTCAAGCTCAGGAAGCTTGGAATATAACACCTGGGAACGAAGCTCATTGTTGTATGGAAATGCCGGACTGCCTCCCCATTTCTTGTTCTCTTCCAAGATGGAACGATTAATACCTGACTGTGCTTGCACCTGACTTCCTTTGGCAATATTAATATGGCCAACAACACCAACCTGACCACCTAACACCACATTCTCACCAATTTTGGTACTACCTGAAACTCCGGTCTGTGCCGCAATTACTGTATTCGCCCCGATCTCAACATTATGTGCAATCTGTATAAGGTTATCTAACTTAACCCCTTTCAAAATGCGAGTCGAACCTAAGGTCGCCCTGTCAATCACAGTGTTAGCACCAATTTCAACATCGTCCTCAATAATAACATTCCCAATCTGTGGGATTTTATCATAGGAACCATCTTCTTTTGGAGCAAACCCAAATCCATCACTTCCAATCACTGAACCGGCATGAATAATCACGCGATTTCCTACAACACAATCTTTGTATACCTTAACACCCGGCAACAAAACCGTATTGTCTCCAATTTTCACATCATCCCCAATATAAACTTGAGGATAGATTTTCACATGGTTACCGATAACCACATTCTTTCCGATATAACTGAATGCTCCAATATATGGTTCTTGACCAATACTAGAACTTTCATGGATATAAACTTGTTCATCGATGCCACTTCTTTCATTTCTCATGGCATCATATAATTTCAACAACTCTGTAAAGGCCGAATAAGCATTCTTTACACGAATTAAGGTTGATTTTACAGGCTTCTGCAAGGGAAGATCCTCATTGATAACTATAATCCCTGCACCTGAATCATATATATAGTGTTCATACTTCGGATTCGCCAAAAAAGTCAAACTCTTAGCACCAGCCTCTTCAATCTTAGACAGCTGGTCCACTAAGGTCTCAGGATTCCCTTCTACTTTTCCTTTTAATAATGTCGCTATTTGTTCCGCGGTAAATTGCATTAAGTAATACTTGTATTTTAATTGTTAATAATCATTTGTGGGCTCGAAGAAATCAACCCTATTTCCTTAGGGTAGGTAATGGCATATTTTTCAACGCGTCTAGATAAAGACTCGATGTTTGATAAATCAGAAGCTTCTGCAATATCCAGCAGTTGCCCATCTTTCATCAAGACACAAATCTTACTGACCGAAGAGTCGTATGCATTATTTCCAATCACCTGTTGATAAAATAAATAATCCAATTCATTTTCAGAAAGATTAAATCTCAACTTCACTTTTGCTTTCAAGTCTGACACATATTCTTCTGAAAATGGCGTATTGCTTAATTCAGTTCGGAATAGCTCTCGTCGCACTAATTTGGAACATAACATACTCAATATCTGATCGTCATGGTTGGCCCAAATTTTTATTGCCGATAAAATATCCGTGTCGTCTAAACGAGTAAACCATTCCAAATGCGACTCATCTAAAAGAAAAGTTTGCTTATCTATTTTATTATTCAAAAAATGATCCAAGGCAGGTGTTGCAAACAACTTAACCCCTCTATTACTCAACTCCTTGGCTCTGGCTAATGCTTTAATCAACATCTGTTCGGCAGTAATCACTGTCTTATGAAGATAAACCTGCCAATACATCAATCGCCGGGCAATCAAAAATTTCTCTACCGAATAAATCCCTTTCGCTTCAACGACCAGTTCATCATCCTTCACATTCAGCATCTTGATAATCCGATCAAAGGATATCACTCCTTCGGAAACACCAGTAAAAAAACTATCCCTATTCAAATAATCCATCCGATCTGTATCTAATTGACTCGATACCAGTTGGTGCAAGAATTTACGGGGATATTGATCGTTAAATATGGTAATTGCCAGATTTAATTTCCCTGCAAACTCCTCATTCAACTTATCCATTAATAATTCAGAGATAAGCTCATGCGAAACGCCTTCCACCAGGGTGTGTTCCAAGGAATGTGAGAACGGACCATGCCCTACATCGTGCAGGAGAATAGCCGCTAAAGCAGCTTCTTCTTCCACTTCGGAAATCGGCACATCCTTTCCACGCAGAGTTTCAATGGCTAAGCTCATCAGATGCATTGCACCTACAACATGTTGAAATCGAGTATGTAATGCTCCGGGATAAACCAAATGAGTCATGCTGACCTGCTTGATGTAGCGAAGTCTTTGCAAGAATGGATGTTGGATGAGGTCATAAATAAACCCTGACGGGATCGTAACAAAACCGTAAACAGGATCATTTATTATTTTCTTCTTGTTCAAATGCCTAAAATAGAGTTAAAAACCCAGCCTAATCCATATGTACTACATTGTATATTATGGCTAAGATACGGGCAAAGATACATACATGGTACTTAATTAATGTTAAAAAAAAACCAAAAAGGTTGAAATTGAACCTAAATACCGACAATCAGTTACAACATTTTTAATTTTATTCCACTTATCCATTAAAACCTAGCCCTAATACCCAATCGAAAACCCCACTAAACCCCACACAACAACCAGATTATCAAGCATTAATATCGAATCACAGTATTTTTATTTCACGTTTAAACATAAACCAGTATCGATATTAAAGAAATTGACAAATTTTGTCACAAAACAACATTTTAACCTACGTTTTATTTAAAAATCGTGTTAAATAAGGACTTAATTCAAAATTACATCGGACCTACTCCGGACCTTGTTCGAATTTACCCGACTAAGGTCCGAAGAAGGTCCGAGGAAGATCCGATTCTTGTCCGGCGTATCCCATAACTTGATTAAAATTTTCACCTACTTTATATCCTTATCGAATCGAGAACAGAATTATTGTGAAATATTTCCTCAAACCATCAACATTAAAACGAAAAGAGCAGGACAAATCCTTTGAAAAGCCGTAAATTAGCTTTCCTAAGGAATAAAGCATGCAGAAAATTCACATACTTTGGGCTGATGATGAAATTGAGTTTTTAAAACCTCATATCCTCCTCCTAGAACAAAAAGACTATAAGGTAAAAACGGTAAATAATGGTTCTGATGCTGTTGAAGCATTTCAGAACGAACCTTTTGACCTGGTATTTTTAGACGAGAATATGCCTGGATTAACAGGTTTGGAAACTCTTGACAAGCTTAAAGCCATCAATCCTTCCATTCCCACCGTTTTGGTGACCAAAAATGAAGAGGAACACTTGATGGAAGATGCAATCGGTGCCAAAATTGATGATTACCTAATCAAACCCGTTAATCCTAAGCAAATTTTGCTGACCATTAAAAAGTTCACTGAAAACAAAAGATTGGTTTCCGAACGTACCTCAATGGCCTATCAACAAGATTTCCGGGAATTGGGTATGCGCATGAACGATAACCTCAATTTCCAACAATGGGTAGATGCCTACAAGAAACTCCTTTATTGGGAATTATCATTGGAGAAATTGGAAGATGCCGGAATGCATGAAATTCTGACCATGCAAAAATCAGAAGCCAATTTGTTATTCTCAAAATTCATAGAAAAAGAATATTTACACTGGATCAAGAACCCTGAAGATGGTCCTACCCTATCCCATCAATTATTTAAGAAAAAAGTCTTCCCGAAGATGGAAGCTGATAAACCAACCTTTTTCTTTTTGATTGATAACTTAAGATATGATCAATGGAAAGTCATCAATGAAGTGATGACCGATTATTATCGGGTAGAGGAAGAGGACAGCTACTATAGTATTTTGCCAACGGCAACTCAATATGCACGAAATGCAATCTTTAGCGGATTAACGCCTTTGGAAATGGAAAAACGATTTCCTAATGAGTGGCAGAATGATGACGATGAGGGTGGCAAGAATCTTTACGAAGATGTATTCCTGGCCGACCAAATTAAAAGAGTTTACCGCCGAGATATCAAGCATAGCTACAGTAAGATTATAACCATGGAACAAGGGAAGGATGTTTTGGAAAACATCAATAAGTTCATGATGAATGACCTGAATATTCTGGTTTACAATTTTGTGGATATGTTATCCCATGCACGGACCGACATGGCCATGATCAGGGAGCTGGCGAACGATGAAGCAGCCTACCGTTCTTTGACCTTATCTTGGTTTGAACATTCCCCACTTCTGGATGTGTTGAAGTGGTTGTCGCAAAAAAATGTAAGGGTCATTATGACTACCGACCACGGGACTATCCGCGTTAAAAAACCTAGTAAGATCATTGGTGACCGAAACACCAATACCAACTTACGCTATAAACAAGGAAAGAACCTGAATTATATCGACAAGGAAGTTTTTGTAATCAAGAACCCTGTAGATGCCCAATTACCACGTGTACACATGAGTTCTACCTATGTTTTTGCGAAGGAGGATACTTATTTTGTTTATCCGAACAATTACAATAAGTTCGTCCATTACTTCAATGGCACCTTTCAGCATGGGGGTATTTCCTTGGAGGAGATGATTATTCCTTTTATTACATACAGTCCAAAATAATAGATTAAGAGATGGAGTTTAAAGTTGCGAATCCAGAGGGTTTGGCAGATGCTGCGAAATGGCTGATTGACCAAGCGGGCAACAAGAGAGTTTTTGTTTTCCAAGCGCCTATGGGAGCTGGAAAAACTACATTTATAAAAGCAATTTGCGAACATCTTCAGGTTGAGGACAGCACTTCCAGTCCTACCTTTTCCATTGTCAATGAATACCGTTCTGAACATGGACCTATTTATCATTTTGATTTTTATAGGCTGAAGCAAGAACAGGAGGCCTTTGATTTAGGATATGAAGAATATTTTTACTCAGGGGACTATTGTTTTATAGAATGGCCGGAGAAAATCCCTAATTTGATTCCCGAAGATGCCGCCTTGGTAAAAATAGAAGTCTCTGATGATCAGAGTAGAACAATAATTTTAAAATAATTTATATTTCTATTGCAACCCTTTTAGGCTGGTTGGCGTCTTTACATTAAAACCAGATCACATTAAATTGGAGCCTAATAAAGTTATACAAATATGGGAAAGATGCAAGTCGCAGGATCGGCAGGCTCAATCCGAGCTGTACCAATACTTTTCAGCTAAAATGTATGCTTTATGTATCCGATACGCAAAAGACCAGGACGATGCTGCAGATATACTTCAGAATGGTTTTATAAAGGTTTTCAAAAAATGTGAGCTCTTTGAAGGTAAAGGGTCTTTGGAAGGATGGATTCGCAAGGTGATGGTCAATACGGCCATTGAAAGTCATCGCAAAAACAAGGTTCGTTTCTTGTCAACGGAAGAATTGACAGGTCATGAAATCGAACAAGCGGGTAGCTTTTCCTTAACCCATTTAGACTACAAAGATTTATTGGCATTAATAAAGAAACTCCCGATGGGATATCGTACAGTATTTAATCTCTATGCGATCGAAGGGTATAACCATAAGGAAATTGCGGAGATGCTAGAAATCAGTGAAGGCAGTTCCAAGTCTCAACTATCAAGAGCGAGATCCTGGTTAAAAGAACGAATTCAAAAAATGGAGGAATTAGGAATATGAAAGGTCAAGAAGTAGACAAGTTATTTTCAGACGGTCTCAAAGATCAGGAAATTACTCCCCCAGCATCAGTTTGGCAAGGCATAGAAAACAATCTGGAGGCGGAAAAAATTGTGTCTTTGAAAAAGAAGAACAACCTACAAGTTTGGTTTATCGCGGCGAGTGTTCTGCTTGCCCTAGGAATCAGCAGCAAGTTATTCTTATTTCAAGAAAATGAAGATTCAGCTCAACCAAGTATCATAGCAGAACATAAACCAGCTATCATCCCGGAAGAACCTATAGAATCGCAACAAGAACAAGCTTCGGCTGAAATTTCGAAAGTAGAATCAAATTCAGAGGCTTCGAATACCGTTAAACCGCAGAATCAAATTGCGTCCAGCAAGACTCCAATTCAGGTAAAATCAGATATAGAAGGCAACATCAAAGCCGTAGATCAAGAAAAAACGTCTTCAAAGAAAGATGAACCTATTCTGGTCTTAACACCAATGGAAGAGATGAAGGTTTTATCGAATATCCAATTAGAGGAAGTGGATCAAGAGAAGCAGGTGGAAATGGCTGCCGCTGAGGTGGCTCCGATTCAACCTTTGGTAAACATTATCGAGCAGGAAGAGCTAATGTATGCGGAGGCTAAAAAACAACCCAAGAAAAAGCAAACCATTTTAACAAATATCTTAAATACCCTTTCGGAAAATTTGAATCCTTCGACCAAACCGGTGAAATTCAATTCCGATGAAGAAGGCTCGATTACCGTAGATTTATTTAATAGCATTGCAAAAACCAGAAGATAACATGAATATAAAAACTATTTCACTACTAATTTTAGCTGTAGGTTATTTTAGCCAAACAGGATTTGCTCAAGAGGTTGAGGAAAAAAGGGATTCCAGCAAACGTTCAAGCTACTCGATTACCATTGGTAAAGAAGACGAGAACAAGGAGGATGATGGAAAAGAAATCCATTATCCACGCACTTACGGTGGAATAACTTTCACCCGTATAGATTGGGGACTTTCGAGACTATCTGACAATGGAAGTTTTACCTTATCGGAGGAAAACCAGTTTCTGAGTTATAAAAAAGCATCCAATTTTGGTTTTGATATTGCCCAATTTGGGGTTCGCTTTAATGATAATTTTAAAGTTTATCTTTCTGCCGGCTTTGAATGGAATTATTGGAGATTGAAACAGAATGTACTTTTGCAGGAGAATGTATCGCCATTGACCTATGAACCATTGGATCCGGATGCGAATTATTCCAAGAATGTTTTTACATCGACCTACCTTCGCCTACCTTTATCATTTGAGTTAAGAAGTAGAGAATTGCATAATGGCAAGCGCTTAAAACTAGCTTTTGGAGCGATGACTGGGGTTTTATTAAAGGGAACCCAACGTTTGAAAAGTGATAATAATGGAAAACAAAAATTCAAGGACACTTATAACTTACAAACCTTTCAATATGGTCCATTTATTCGGATAGGATATGATGATTTCGGATTATTTGCGAAGTATTATGTCAACGATTTATTCGAGAAAAGTCCCGCTCAAGAAGGTGTAAGAAACTTGGCTTTTGGCTTGACTCTAGGTTTTTAATAGAAAAATAGATTCGTAAACTGTATTTTTGTGTCGGGTTCAAAAAGCCCGACATTTTTTATGGCTCAACAATCTAACTCTTGTCAATATATATTTTCTGATGTCCAAAAGCCTGATCTTCCCTTGATCCATGGAGAGGATGTATCCGCAATTTTTGAGGGCAATTTAACGGTTACGGCTGTAAAGCATGTCAATTTTGGGATTGAGGAAGGAAAAATTACGGCCATTATTGGGGAGTCAGGAAGTGGAAAAAGTACCTTATTGAAATTGATCTATGGTTTATTGGAACCGAATTCAGGTGAAATAAGATATAGAGGCTGGTTGGTTCCGACGCGGAAGGACAAATTGATTCCGGGGCATGATGCCATGAAATTAGTATCCCAGGGCTTTGATGATTTAAACTTATATGCCAAGGTTTGGGATAATGTGGCTTCTCAATTATCCAATACCAATCTGGAATTGAAAGCAAGAAGAACCCAGGAGGTCTTGGAGCAATTGCGGATTGATCATTTAGCTCAGAAACGCGTTGCGGATCTGAGTGGAGGTGAAAAACAGCGGGTTGCTATATCAAGAGCCTTGATCAATGATCCGGAGGTTTTGTTAATGGACGAGCCCTTTAATCAGGTTGATGCGGCATTCAGGGATGAACTACAGCAGGACATCCAAAATATTGTTAGCAACACTGGTTTAACAGTGATCTTGGTATCCCATGATCCGGCAGAAGTTTTGGCTATGGCAGATTATTTATTGGTGATGAAAGCTGGTGAAATCGCGGACTTCGGCAATCCTAAAGAGTTATATAATACGCCACATACGGCCTATACTGCAAGACTTTTGGCAAAGAGTAATGTTTTGACCCCAGAATTGGCAAAACGAATTAACATCGAGAGTAATAACATTATTTCCATTTTACAAGAACATGTCAGCTATGAGGAAGATCCAAACGGTCCATTTTGGATAAAAGATGTTAAGTTCCGAGGATTTTATAATGAAATTATCTTGGGTGATGAGGAATTGACCATGCATATGATTCAATTTCCAAAAGCTCAGGTCAAAAAAAATACGAGAATAAACATTCTCGTATCTTCCTACCATTCATTTCAGTAATAAATTATTTATTGACGGTTTTTAGCCAATCCATCATGGCTGCAAACCAATCTCTAGAGTCAGTTTTATTGATCAAGCCAAATCCATGACCACCTTCTTCATAGGTAAAGATCATATTTGGAATTTTATACTGATCCAAAGCCTTCTTATAGTTATAGCTATTTTCAATCGGAACTGCTTTATCATCCTTGGCACTCATTAAGAAAGTAGGTTGATTATTTTTATCGACCTGTTTTTCCAAAGAAAACAACTCCACATCTTCATCTTTAAAATCCGGACCAATAAGGTTGTTTTTAGAACCTTGGTGGGTAATTGCAGCGTCCATGGAGATTACCGGGTAACAAAGCACTGAGAAATCAGGTTTAAGGTTTGACTTCTTTAGTTCATCGGTTTGCGGACGATCATACAAATTAGAAAGGGTTGCAGCGAGGTGTCCTCCCGCAGAGAATCCAATAACCACGACTTTCTTTTTAGGATTTTCTGCTCGGATTTGTGCTAGTGCGTATTGAGCATCCTGTAAAGGACCAAAGCGTTTGTCTTCCATAAATTCAGCTTTAGGAAGTCTGTAAAAAAGAACATAAGCCGAATAGCCGATGTCATTCAAGCGTTTGGCGACATCATGACCTTCGTGATTGATGGCCACGCCAGCGTATCCACCACCTGGAATTACCAAAAATACCAAGTCATTTTTTTCATGTTCTGCTTTATGAACATAAATTTTAGGTTTATCAAATTCATCAAGGGAATCAAACTTCACCGTAGATTTAGGTATTTCGGCCTTGCCATATAAATACCTCATTTGCCCAGTATCTTGGGCTTTCGAATGCCATGCAATCATGCTTAGAATAAAAAGGAATACAAATTTTTTCATAATTAGAGATTCGCCATGACGATAAGATTCAGATCCTTACAAGGGATTTGGAATTTATCACTCATGTCTTTATTAGTTAGATTACCGTGATACAAATAAATAGCACTTCGAATACCTTGATTAGCCCAGATCATATTATTCATTCCACCTGCTTCACCAATCTCGATCAAGATCGGCGTAAAGATATTGGTCAGCGCATAGGTTGCTGTTCGAGCCACCCGAGAGGCGATATTGGGAACACAATAATGAATGACATCGTATTTTCTGAAGGTAGGTTTATCATGGTTGGTCACTTCAGAGGTTTCAAAAACACCACCTTGGTCAATACTGACATCAATCAGCACGGAATTAGGTTTCATTTTGGAGACCGTATCTTCAGAGATTAAACATGGCGTCCGACCATTACGAGCTCTTACGGCACCGATGACCACATCACAGGTTCGAACGGCTTTATTGAGGACAATAGGTTGGACGACGGAAGTAAATACTCGGCTTCCGACATTACTCTGCAAGCGACGCAGGCGATATACTGAACTATCAAATACCTTTACCTGGGCTCCCAATGCGATAGCCGTTCGGGCGGCAAACTCACCGACAGTACCCGCACCAATAATTACCATTTCAGTTGGCGGAACACCCGTCACCCCACCTAACATCAGGCCTTTACCATCAAATACATTCGACAGGTATTCGGCAGCAATAAGGACGGAAGTAGCCCCAACGATTTCACTCATGGCACGAACCACCGACAAATGTCCACCCTCATCCTGTAAATATTCAAATGATAAAGCGGTGATTTGTTTTTTCATCAATGCCTTCAACACTTCCAGTTTCATCAAGGAAGGTTGTTGCGAGCTAAACAGGACTTGCCTGTTTTTCATCAATTCCACCTCTTTGAGGGTTGGGCTTGATATTTTGATGATCAAGTCTGCTTTATAGACTTCCTTTATGTCGTAAACAATACGTGCCCCTTGTTCACTGTAATGATGATCCAAGAAATTGGATGCATCCCCTGCTCCCGATTCAATTAAGATATCATGACCATTTTCAACCAATAGGCCAACAGAAAGTGGAGTTAATGCAATACGATTTTCTTGGAATGTATTTTCCTTAGGTATACCAATTGTTAGACTTCCCTTCTTTCTGTCTTTTGACAGCAATGCTTCCTTAGGTTGTAAAATGCCTTCTTGCGCTAATTTTGATACATTTATCATTTATGTAAATATAATGCATGTTAAAAATACGTAATTATATTTCAACAAATAAAGGTTAAGGATTATATTTGGTTAAAATTAAATATATAAACTATATTAATCGTACGTTTACAAACTAACCCGTTAGGATGAGAATAATTAAGCCGTTGAATCACATCAAGATTGTTCCTAGATGGATTATCTTCATGTTCGACATAGCAGTTTCCGCTTGTGCCTTTTTATTGGCATTTACCCTCTACAACAACTTTAATGTTGATTCTTTCTCTAAAACGGACTTCTCTATTGAGTTCTTATTTTGCATGACTTTGACCGCCATTTCATTTTTGGTTTTCAAGCTTTATAGTGGTATTGTGAGGTACACTTCTGCGGTAGATTCCATTCGGATTTTATCGACGATTGTCTTTACTTCCATCATCATGTTTATTGCGAAATTGATTTTTATTGCGTTACAAATACATATCAATATTCCTACAAACCTGATTATTATTTATGCCTTATTTGCATTCACCGGATTGACCACTTATAGAACCTGTATCAAGATTTTCTTTCAATACACGAAATCAACCCGGAACGGTCGTAAGAATGCAATTGTATATGGTGCTGGGGATTTAGGAATCGCAGTAAAAAGAACCTTTGAGCATGACTTTCGTTCAGAGAAAACTATTGTAGCATATATCGATGATAATGAGGAGAAAATTGGAAAATCCATCGATGGTTTAAAAATCTATGGTTCCAAGGATTTCTCTCGTGCCGCCCATAAATTCGGGGTGGATGAATTGATCATTGCTTCCTCCAATATTGATATTGATGTTAAAAACAATATAATCGACCAAGCCTTAGAACATAATATTACGGTATTGACCTTGCCGCCGGTAAGTAAAATCATCAACGGGGATTTATCTCCAGCACAGATCAAGCAAATCAAAATTGAGGATTTACTGGAGCGTGCTCCAATTCAGATTTCGAATGAGAAATTAATGGATCAATTGCGTGGCAAAAGGGTATTGGTGACAGGAGCGGCAGGCTCAATTGGGAGTGAGATCTCAAAACAGTTGGGTAAATACGAACCGCAGATGATCATCTTATGTGATCAGGCGGAATCACCATTACATAATCTACAGCTAGATCTTCAAGATCAATTCAAGAATCAGATCTACCATACTTATATTGCTGATATTCGTAGTGAGGAGCGGATGCGTTTGCTTTTCGAGACCTTCAAACCGCATTATGTTTATCATGCGGCGGCCTATAAGCATGTTCCAATGATGGAGAATCACCCAAGTGAGGGTGTTAAGACGAATGTATTCGGCACCTATCTCCTATCGAATTTAGCTGTAGAGTTTGAGGTTCAAAAATTTGTATTTGTATCTACAGATAAGGCGGTCAACCCTACGAATGTTATGGGGGCGACGAAGCGAATTGCGGAGAAGTATGTTCAATCCTTGAACAAATACTTATCCTCAGTAAATGGAATCAAAGCGACACGTTTTATTACCACGCGATTTGGGAATGTCTTGGGTTCGAATGGATCGGTTATTCCGAGGTTTAAGGATCAGATTGAAAAGGGAGGTCCAGTAACGGTTACCCATCCAGATATCACCCGATATTTCATGACTATTCCAGAGGCTTGTCAACTCGTGATTGAAGCTGGTAATATGGGGAATGGCGGTGAGATCTTCGTATTTGACATGGGTAAATCTGTTAAGATTGTGGATCTGGCCAAGAAAATGATCCGCTTATCTGGTTTCACCCCATTCAAAGATATTGATATTAAGTTCACGGGTTTAAGACCAGGTGAAAAATTATACGAAGAATTATTGAATGACTTGGAGAACACAATGCCTACGCACCATGAAAAAATCATGATTGCGAAGGTGCGCGAGAACGATTTCAATTTGGTTAAAAATGAAATCCAAGTTCTTTCCAAACAGTTGGAAGGCAATAATAATCTGAATATTGTTCGTCAGATGAAGGTTATGGTTCCGGAATTCAAAAGCCAGAACTCGATTTATGAACAATTGGATAAAGAAAACATGGTGAATGCGAACTCCTAATGCTGTTAAATATTTTTCCTAAATTATTGCAAGTATTCTTTAAAAGTGTATTTTTGCGTTCCGTAATCTATTAAAACTAAGAATGTCACAAAATAATCAAAACGGTTCTTCAGCGATTAAAACAGGGCCGAAGAAATCATTTTTCGAAGAAAATCAAAAGAGTATCATCTTTATAGTTGCAGGTATCATTGTATTGATCCTCCTTTATTTCGGATACAAGAATTTTTATCTAGCGCCAAGAGCAGAGAAGGCAGCTAACCAAATGTACCAAGCAGAACACTATGCTACGATTGATTCATTACAGAAGAAAGCAATCGATGGTGATGGTTCATTCCCAGGATTTAAAGAAATTGCTGATGAGTATTCAAACACAAAATCAGCGAACATTGCGAATGCTTATCTAGGAGGTTTATACTTACGTCAGAAAAACTTCAAAGAGGCAATCAAATATTTGGAACAATATACTGAAACAGGAAGTGAAGTATTAGATCCATTGGTAATTGGATTATTAGGCGATGCTTATTCGGAAGAGAAGATCTACGATAAAGCTTCAAACTATTATAAGAAAGCAGCTGACAAGAGCAGCAACGCTTACACAACTCCAATTTTCTTAAAGAAATTAGGTTTGGTATATGAAGAATTACAGGATTACAAAAATGCTGAAATCTCATACCAACGTATCAGAGATGAATTTCCTGAGAGTGCTGAATCCACTACAATTGACAGCTTTCTTGCACGCGTTCAAGCAAAGCAACAATAGATTCAGGATTTAGGAATTAGGATTTAGGTTTGACCTTATTGAAGAAATTGACAAGGTTGGTCTACAACCAATCAAGCTTCAACAGATACCAAAAATATTTTAATTATCTTTGAGGGCTACCAAAAGGTAGCCCTTTATTTTTATTATATACGTATGTCAAGTTCCTTAAAGAATCTCTCTGACTTTTCGCACTTAGCAGTGGGTAATGCTGAAAATTTAAAGTTTGCGATTGTAGTATCGCAATGGAATGCACAAATTACAGGAGCCTTATTAAATGGAGCATATCAAGGTTTATTGAACCATGGTGCGAAGGAAGAGAACATTGAATTGATTGAAGTACCTGGAAGCTATGAATTGATTTCAGGCAGTGATATTGCCTTACGCAATAAAGAATTAGATGCCGTGATCACATTAGGTTGTGTTATTCAAGGGGAGACCCGTCATTTTGACTTTATCTGTGATGCGGTAGCAAACGGGATTGCGCAAGTAGGGATAAAATACAATAAACCGGTAATCTTTGGGGTGTTGACCACAGACAATGAGCAACAAGCCTTGGATAGAGCTGGAGGTAAACATGGAAATAAAGGTGAAGAAGCTGCCATTACGGCAATTCAAATGGGCCTAATCCACAAAAATCATTAATGGTATTGTTTTTGATAACTAGGAGGTTATGATACAAAATACACATACGAACAAAGCAACTCAATCATTCCCAATTTGATTTTGGGGTTGCAGAATTATGCACGTAGTGAATTCCTCTCATATTATCACAAAATTCAGTATTATGAAACAACAGAAGAATATAGTTTTCTATATCTATTTAATATTTGCTGCACTTACAATTTCGCCAGCAATGCTTTCAGCACAGTCTGACAATATCATGGACAAGATCTGGAATGGTGTTGGGGGCAAATCGAAATGGGAAAGCACCAAATATATTATGTTTACCGTTTCTGGAAATAGTAAATATCCATCCATTAGCGGGAACAGGACGTTCTTATTGGACAAACAATCTGGGAATGTACGTTTTGAAGGCACCCTGAACAATGAAAATGTAGTTGCCTTGTTGAATGTTCAAAGCCAGAAGTTAAATCATATCTATAATGAAAATGGTGCTGAAATATCAGCTCAAGACTTTAGAAATGTTTTACAGGATTTGATTGGACAATATAATATTGATTTAAAGGTATTATCCTTACCTATCAGTATTCTTTCCTCCAATATCAGTTCCCAGTCCAGCAATAAGATTATCAATGCGGAGAAGCTTCAAAAATTAGATTTTTCCAATTTCTTGGGTAATTCTGGAAGTTTCTATGTCAGCGAAGAATCTGGATTGGTAAAACGTTTGGATATGGATAATAAAAGTTATTTAGTAAATGGCTATAAGGATATCGGGAATGGATTGATCCTTCCTACTACCTTTAAGGCGAATGCAGACAGTATCACTTATCAAAAAGTAGCCTCATTTACGGAATTGGAACCTGAGAAATTTAAAACGTTCTAAGGTAAAATATAGATAAATATTAAAGGTCTCTCAAAATTTGGGAGACCTTTATTTTTGTAGTTTGCCTATCCTATCCAGGATTTGCCTCATCCCCATGCTGGAATTATCCGCATGATAAGCCAGATAAACATTACTTTCAATTTTTTTCTGAATTTCGGAAGATTTGATAATCGTTAAATCCTTATTGGATTGAACAATACTAAATGGGGCAATAGCATAGCCTACCTTTAACCGCACCAGCTCCAGGATAGCATTCATATTATTGCATTGATGCTTTATTTTAGGTTCAAAATTCAGCTTTTGGCTAAGTTCCTCACTCAACTTAAAATAATCTGGTGCATAGTCATTATTAAATGAAATGTAATCCATGGATTTAATTTCATCAAGGGCGAATTTTCCAAAGTTTTTCAATGGAGCAACCACACATAATTCATCCTTAAACAATAATTTCATTTGAATATTATTTTCAGGGATCTTGCCACGAATGATGGCTAGATCCAGCTTACCATTAAGCAAAGATTTTACCTGAACCATACTTGAAGCTTCAATCAGATTTACCTGAAGCAAGGGAAAGGTAATTTTTAGATCCTCTAGAATATTGGCGATAAATTGCTTTGGTGTGGAACTAATATAACCAAGGCGGATTTCTCCAGAAACCTGTTCATGAATCAACCGGGTTGTATTCTTGACTATCTCCAAATGACTGATCATGGCATCAACCTGAGCATAGAAATACTTTCCAGCTTCAGTGAGTTCCACTTTTTTATTATTTCTAATAAAGAGTTCAGCTTTAAGTTCCAGTTCAAGTTCCTTGATCTGTCGACTTAGAGGTGGCTGTGAAATAAATAATCTTTTCGCAGCATGCCCGAAATGCAATTCTTCGGCTAGGGTCTTAAAATAATGTAAATGTCTTAGTTCCATGATACCTGTAAGGTATTATCCTATGATAAAAATAGTATTTTTCAGGTATAACTGAAAGAGATAAATTTGAGTATCAAACAAATAGATCATGAATAAATCAAGTTTAGAAGAGATTGAACAACGATTTGATGCGGATGTAGAACGATTTTCCAATTTAGAGACAAGTCAAGCCAATACGATCGACGCTGTATTAAATATGGAGCTTATTACAGACGGTATAAAGAACCTTTACCCTGATTTAGGGTATATATTGGATATTGGCTGCGGGGCAGGAAATTATGCGGTTAAAACCTTAATGAAGACCAATCCGAAAGTTAATGTAGACCTTGTAGACTTGAGTTTGCCCATGTTGGAAAGAGCAAAACAAAGGGTTGAAGAACATACTGAAGGCAAAGTAGAAATTTTCAAGGGTGATTTTAGAACGGTTGAACTTACAGAAGGAAAATATGATGTAATTATTGCGACCATGGTTTTACACCATTTACGAGATGATGCCGATTGGGAAACATCATTTGCGAGGCTATATAAGCTGTTAGGCCCCGGTGGAAGTATCTGGATTTTTGATATGGTTGAACAAAATATCCCCGCGATACAACAGTTTATTTATCAAGATCTTTATGGGGACTTTCTGATTAACTTGAAGGATCAAGAATACCAAAAACATGTTTTTGCATATATAGAAAAAGAGGATTCACCCAGACCCCTAGTTTACCAATTGCAATTATTGGAGAAAGTTGGGTTTAAGATGGTGGATGTTCTACATAAACACCTGTGTTTTGCTTCATTTATAGGATTTAAATAGAATGAAGATGATTGAAATAAAGAATCCAGTTTTTCCGCGAAAAAACTGGATTCTTTAGATTTAATTTTATTGAACCAGATAGCTGGATACTCTTCCTACTCTACCCTTATCATCCACTACTGCAAGATTGATCTTGTCGCCTTTCTTTAGTTTCAATCCCTTGATTGGGAATTTTTGAGAAGAGGCCGATGGGGTTGAACTATCCAAGGTATAATAGATATCAAAACCAGGATATTCAATATTTGCTTTCAGTAGATTCCCTTGTTGAGCCACACCTACTGAAGGCAATCTATAATTGAAGCCATCAGCAATCAAGTCAAGTTTAGGAAGTTCCAATAACCCGACTTTATTTACAAAATCAGAATAGCTTTTTGCGAATGCTTTTTTATTGAATTTAGAATCATCCTCCCAGGTTCTTTTGGGTGCCCAAGCGCGTTCTGAAAGTGCATACATCCTAGGGAATAGCATATAGTCCATTCGCTCAGGTGTTAAGACGGTTTCTGCCCATAATGCAGCTTTAACTCCTAACAAGTTGGATTTTCCCTTTTCTGTCAATCGCACTTTGGAAGCTATATATTTAGGTTCTAATTTCTTTCCAGGTTCTGTGATTACCATATTGGAGAAGAAGTTCTCTGGCAATAAGGAGAAAGAATGGTACAGATCAGAAATTGCTGCCCATTTCAAGCCAGGTTCTCTAAAATCACGATCCCAAACCATATCAAGATAAAAATTGGCGGCGCTGATAAAGATAGTTTTATATCCAGCATTAGCTAATTTATAAACTAGATCTTCATGCCCTCCTCCAATCACATTATTCCAGACATCCAAGTGCATTCCTAAATGAGCCAATTCATCATTCACAACCATTCCTGAGCCTTTGTTTACCATTCCGAATTCTTCCCATCCAGCCATGGTCAGGCCTTTAGAAGCACAAATCGCATTGATTTTCTTCACGTAATATGGCCATACTTCATAAACAGATTTGAAACCTTCTTTCTGCATCAAGGCTTGTATTGCTGGAGACTTTTCCCAAGAACCAGCAGGTACTTCATCACCACCCAACGAAACTACCTCAAGCTTCAAGCCGACTTCATCATACATCTTTTTAATATCGTCCAGGACTACATCTAAAAAGTGGTAAACAGAAGGTAAAGCTGGATTCATCACATTGTCATCCCAATATTGGGCCGAGCTATATTCAGATTTATCAGCTGCTTCATACAATAAAAACTCTTCCGCTTCTTTAGTTTTGCCCGCTTTCATCAAGCGATTATATCGTGTCTCCATGGATTTGATCGCTGCCCGAGCATGTCCAGGCGTTTCAATCTCTGGGATAATGGTAATATATTTTGATGCCGCATATTTCAGCAAGTCCTGAAATTGAGCCTTGGTTAAGAAGTGACCCTCTGTAACCTCAGTTCCAGAACCATAGGCAGGTTGAATGCTCGAACCATCCTGATAGAAAGGAGATCGCTTAGAACCTATTTCCGTAAGTTCTGGCAGTGAAGGAATTTCCAATCGCCAGCCTTCGTCATCAATAAAATGCAGATGTAACTTGTTAACCTTATATTGTGCCATCACATCAATGTATTTCTTGATAGTTTCGACACCCTTAAAGTTTCTGGCAATGTCCATCATGAATCCACGGTACTCAAACCTTGGTTTATCATGAACCTCCAAATATGGGAGACTCACCGCTCCATTGGCTCTGAGTTGATCAGCCGTCAATAAGGACTTGATTGACTGTAAGGCATAGAATGCTCCTGCTGCTTCCGTAGCTTCAATGCTAATGCCCTTGGCATCGATTTTTAAGCTATACTCCTCTGCCCCTAACCCTTCCTTATAAAGAACTTTAATGTTTGCATCTTTCTCATTTCCGCCAACAAATGTCAACTGACTTAATTGTCCAGCTAATTCCTGGAATGGCTGCAATGCAAAATTGAAATGTTCATGTACATAATAAGTTGCCTGCGTATCGAATTTATATTGTCCTTTTCCAACTTTTATATGAGCAGGTGTAGGCAGAATCAATTGAGATCCCTTCGAAATTCTGGATGCATTCTTCTCGAATAACTCATTGAGGAATTTGTTTTGCTCTTCCACGGAAAGTTGCAAAGGCAAAACTTGAGGATGTCCAATATTGATTACTTCCTTAGGATTGTTACGGTCCTGTAAATAGAAACCATTTGGAGTCAAGGAAGTGTGTGTAATTGGATAGGGTGATTTATAGTCAATGACTAAGGAATCATTGCCCTTTATGCTAAATTGATCTGTGAAATCAATGGAATATAAATTACCATTTCGGTTGTGAATGGAATAATCGCCGGTATTTTTCTCTTCAATAGGATACATGGAATTGAACCAAAGGTTTTTTCCTTTCAGGTTCAAAGTCTGCGAATCATTGTTTTTAACGATGATTTTCAGGGCGAGATTATCCTTTGGGTTATAATTTTCATTGAAATCCCATTTTACTTCCAGGTTTTTCTGTTGGGCCTTCGCATGGAAGGACGCCAAAAGAATAGCACAGATACTTAGGGTTTTAATTAGTTTCATAAGTTGTTATTTACAGCTTAAAAATAGCATCTTAAATGGGAATGAGCAATTTTTATAAAAAATATTTTGTGTTACAAAAAGTAAATTCTATATTTGCACACCGGAAAACAAACCGGCCCGTTCGTCTAGGGGTTAGGACGCAAGATTTTCATTCTTGAAACAGGGGTTCGATTCCCCTACGGGCTACAGAAAAAAGCGACTCAAATAAGTCGCTTTTTTAGTATTTAGTAGTTAGTATTTAGTATTAAGACCTATGGGGGCTGTCCATTCCTAAATAAAGTTTACCAATTTTTTTCTCTTTTTTTTAGCCACTCAGAATGAATTTCTTGTCGTGATGTGGGGGAAGTATTCTTATTCTTTTAATATCTTTTTCTTTTGGCTTTTTATTGGATTTCGATTGATTTCAAGAAATCGTTTTCGTGAAATTTTTATTGAATAGGCTATAGAGTGGATTATCTTGGATTTTATATCCAATTTATTAAGATAACCATATATAAACTATCAACGAAATGAAACGTAATTTTACTCTTTTGCAAAAGGGAGTATGGCAGCTCAAGCCAAAGGTGAGCTGGCCCCTATTGCTATCCATTTGTTTGGCTTCAGTCCAACAAATCCAGGCTCATGAAATTAAATATGATGTTCTTGAATCAGTAATTACCAAATCCCAGGAAAGCATAAAGGGAAAGGTTGTTGATGAGAATGGGAATCCAATTTCATCGGCGACCATCCAACTGAAAGGAACAAATATTGGCACCAAATCAGATGCTGATGGAAATTTTGAATTAGCGAGTGTTCCGGCTAATTCTGTCCTTCAGGTTAGTTCTGTAGGCTATGGGACCAAGGATGTTGCGCTCCAAGGGACTGGGTTTTTAACAATCACATTGCAGGCCTCATCTACAGATGTTGAGGAAGTTGTCGTAGTCGGATTTGGTACTCAAAGGAAGGAGAACCTTACTGGAGCGGTATCATCGATTCAAATGTCAGATGTTGTAGGTAGCCGACCGATTACCTCTTTGTCATCAGGATTAGCAGGTCAAGCCCCTGGTTTATCCGTTACACAGGGTTCAGGTCGTCCGGGTGCTGATGGTGGCTCTTTACGAGTGCGGGGACAAGGAACACTGAATAATGCCAATCCTTTGGTTGTAATCGATGGTGTTGTTGGGGATATGAACCTAATCAACCCACAAGATGTGGAGAGTATTTCGGTATTAAAAGACGCGGCTTCGGCATCCATTTATGGATCTCGAGCGGCAAATGGAGTCATTTTAATTACGACAAAAAAGGGTAAAAACGATGATTTCAAAGTAATCTATAACAATTACTTTTCATCTCAAAAGCCATCAAATGTCATGACCATGATTTCCAATTATGCGGATTACATGGAATTGGTGAATGAAGGTTATAAAAATGGGGATGCCAATGCAAAACCTATCTTTTCTCAAGAGAAAATAGATCTATGGCGTGCCAATGAAAACGGCGATCCATTAATGTATCCCAATGTAGATTGGGTGGAATCGCTGTTCCAAAACAAAATATCACAAAACCATAATTTATCCTTTACTGGAGGAAGTGAAAAAATTAAGTTTTTCGGTTCCTATGGTTTATTAGATAATCCAGGAATCGTTGAACAGGCGACTTACAATAGGCATACAGGTCGGATTAATTTAGAAGCTGACGTCAAGCCTTGGTTGACTTTAGGGACAAACATCAATGGAGTTGTTTCGAAAACCATGATAGGTACAAATGTGATCAACGATGTGTTTTTATATGCTGCAGCAAGCACACCAGGCATGGTTCTTCGTGCACCTGACGGCAGATTTGGATCTCCAAACAACCCGGAAGACGATCCTCAATCTAACAATATCCTACATCGATTATATGCTCAAAAAGGCGATATCAACAAGAATAGATTTGTTAGTAGATTCTTTGCCAAATTAAAACCTATCAAAGGACTAAGCATTGAAGGATCTTATACCTATACCTACAATGATGACTTTATTTATCGACAACCCGTATTTAACGATCGTTGGAATTTCTTGACCAATTCGGTTGCTACAGCAGGAACAGGAAGAAGCTCGGTGACCAATCAATCTGTAAAAACCTATCGTTATTACATGGATGGTATTGCCAAGTATGAAAACTCCGCCGCTGATAATCGTCTAAAATATGAAGTAATGGTGGGTGCCAGCCAGGAATATCTAAAAGATGGCTGGTTCGCTGCGTCTAAATTAGATTTAATTGACCCATCCTTGAG